>SUPS01000056.1 GCA_005191415.1 Candidatus Helarchaeota ASGARD archaeon Hel_GB_A | reverse complement strand
AAATATGTGGATATTTTACAAGTTTATAATTTTTCCAACGATCATAGTTTTCCGACGTAAAATTGGTATTTCACGACGTGATAGTTGCGTGATATTAGGATGAATCAGGCTTTAAAGGATGTGTTAAACCAACTCCCAGAAGTAAAAGAGTTTCTCAGACACCTTAAAATTGAGCTCAGGTATTCTCCGTTAACGATTTATGGATATCAAACAGATTTATTGTTATTCTTTCGTTTTTTAAGCAATCTAAGAAATGAAGAAAAAGATTTAAATAATTTTAAACCAGTTCCCCTCAGTTCCATTACGAAATCGGATATTAGAAATTTTTTATATTATTTAGATGCTGAAAAAAATTATAGTGATAGGAGTTTGCATCGGAAAATTTGTTGTCTCCGCTCTTTTTTCAAATTTTGTGTACAAGAGGGATATATTCAGAAAGATCCAATGAAGACGATTAAAAGTCCAAAGATTGAGAAATCAATTCCGATTTTTATGGATAATGAAGAATATAAACGGTTCCTTCAAGCAGCAGAAACATTACGAGAAAAATTATTATTGCGTGTTTTATTGGCAACTGGAATGCGAGTTTCTGAGGTGGAAGCATTAGATATAGGACACATAGACCAGACTAATTATACTGTAAAAGTTGTAAAAGGAAAAGGGAAAAAACAACGAATAATTGATATAGACCCCACGACTATTGAATTGATGAATCGGTATATTAAAGAAGAACGCGGGAAACCCTCAAATCCAGAGGATCATGATGCTTTATTCTTGAATTCAAGAGGAGGACGTTTAAGTAAAAGAACTATCCAACGAATTGTGAAAAAATGTCGAGAAAAAGCAGGGATTGAAAAAAAAATTACGCCCCATAAATGTCGGCATACTACAGGCCGCTTGTTACTTGAAGGAGGAATGGATATTCGGGTTATTCAAGAGGAATTTGGACATAAGTCCCTCTCGACTACGGAGATATATACCAAAGTTACGAATGAACATAGAATGCGGGAATACAGAAAAGCACATCCTTTTATGCGTGCAAGAAATACATCATTCTAGTTTCTTGCATCATATATCGAAGGAAAAGATAAAGAAACCATAAATTTATTAAATTCTGATCCTAACTAAGATTTGAAAAGAAAAAAAGAGATATTTAGAAAAACTACCTTGGGATGCGTTGTCAAATGTCCGAGAACGAAGAGAAAAAGAAACAGGTAATACATATTTTGACCTCGATTTCAGAGGATACGAGTGTCCCGAGAAATATACGTAGGGCAGCGAATGAGGCAATAGCATCTATGGAAGATGAAAAAATTGATTCTTTAGCAATTCGAGCCTCAAATGCAATCTCGATCTTAGATGAAATTTCCCAGGATCCCAATTGTCCTCTCTATGCGAGGACTAAAATTTGGAATGCTGTTTCTGTCCTAGAGACAATTAAAGACTAAATTTACATTATTCTGGGAAATAATTTTATATTTCTAATTTTTTCATATCTTGTGCGACGATAACTTCACCATCAAAGAACTCTTGAGCTTCTTTTTGGTATAATTCAAGTTGATTTTCCATATTACCAAGAATATGAAATAGAACTAATATCTTAACGTTTGCTTTACTTGCTATTTTCGCAGCATCCTGAGGAGTCGAATGATGGAATTTATGAGCTAACTCGGCGAATTTATTAGGGAAGGATGCATCATGAATTAATACGTCACAATTTTTTGCAAATGAAATGGTTCGATCAAGAGGAGCGGTATCTGCAATATAACAGATGCTCCTTTCTCTATCAATTCGATAACCTAAGGTATAAGTAGGGTGTATTAACGAAATAGTAGAAATTTCACCACGTTTAAGAATTGTATCTTTTGGATCTAAGGGATAATATTTAATTTGAAAAGGAAACGCCTCAACTGGCGTAGAAGTTAATTTTAAAATTTCTTCCGTTGCTGAACGAATCTTCGGGGGGCCGTAGATAGAAATAGGAGCTTGGTCCCTCTCTACCAACCATTGATGCCAAAGGAAAGAAAATAATCCGATATAATGGTCTACATGCAAATGCGAAATTAAAATGGTACGAATATCTTTTAATGATCCGAGTTGTAGAAGTTTTTGCGTAGTTCCTTCCCCAACATCCATTAAAAGGTCATTGTCAATTAAAATCGAAGAATTTGTACGAAATGGAGTGATTGAGCTCCCAGAAGTTCCTAAGAAATGAATTATCATAGCATATTTATCTCCTTTTTATTTATTTATAACCTTATTTCAAGTAAAGTTTAAGATTATTTGTTATTTTAGTCCTTTTGGATTCTTAGATAAATCGCCAAACCAAAATTGAAAGTGGTCATTAATCTCTAATATTTCTTGGATGACTAGGGGATTTTTTAGAATGAGTTTGTAGAATTCATCATCAAGAGTTGCAAAGATATCTGTGTAACAGACAGCTGTGGCAAGAATAAGACAATCAATATAATCAGCATGTATTTTCCGTAGAGAGAAAGCAAGATCTAATGTAAAGGGATGTTTTGACCATGAAATACGCGTTATTCGTGGATCATTCTCAAGTGCATCAATTCCTATTTGTAAATCAGTAATTTTAAGTTGTTCTCCTGAAAGAACTAATTTTGTGCCTTTTGCTGCCATCTCAAAAAGAGTAATGTCGCAATAATATATTTCAAATTTAGAATTTTTGAGTAATTTTTGAAGAATTTTCCCTGAAATTTCTGTAATCTGGACTTTAATTAAGGGGAGAAAATATGATGTATCAAGAAGAATTCTCATTTTTCAAGTTCCGCGCTTAATGATTTTCTAAACTGTTTAAATGTAGATGGTTCAATTTTGACTTTAGCTGGCTGTTCGAGAATAGATTCAATTGTATGTAATTTTCTTATAATTAATTTATTATCATGAATGGTGAGGAGTATTGGCTGACCCTTTGTCAATCCAAGCTCTTCCCTAATTTCTTTTGGGGGAAAAATTTCTCCTTTTGATCCGATTTTCGATTTTATATTTTCTAAATTCACCTGACCACCAATTTAAACTAATCACTCGAAAATTTTAATTTTTTCGAGTAATTTTTAAAAGAAGGTAGCACTTTTTAGCTGAAAAAAAATGATTCTTATAGTCTCATTTAATGCGCGGGGAATTGCAAATTTAGCGAAGAAATTAGGATTAAAATTTGCAGTAGTAGATTTTTGGGGGGATCAGGATCTTTTCCCTCTTACTGAAAAAATCTACACAATCTTTAAACCCCAATTCAAATCATATGAAGCGTTTCCTAATCCGAGGGAAAATGAAGGGAAATTGGTGGAATTAGCTCTAGAGGTTATTTCTAAGGAGAATATTGAAGGGGTATTGATTGGAAGCGGATTAGATGATCGTCCTGAACTATGGAGACGAATAAGTTCAGTGGTTCCGATTCTTGGCAATACACCTGCTTGTATAAAAGCAGCTCGAGACGTAATAGCAGTTCATAAAAAACTTGATGAACTTGGTATTCAACATCCATTAACAATTCAGGCAACAAAGATTTCCGAAATACTCGACTTTATCGAAGAAGTCGGTTTTCCACTTGTTATTAAACCGCATAAAACGGCAGGAGGGGAGGGAATTTGCTGTATTCGGAACAGGTCAGAGCTAATCAAATTTTGCCATAAAAATTCTAAAACACTCGGTGAATATTATATTCAGGAATATATTAAAGGCGAAGATATCAGCACTACGATGGTAGGTGACACAAAAAATTTTACTGTTTTATCGATTAATAGGCAATTAATAGGGGTAAGAAGTTCAGGGACAAAATTACCCTTCAAATATTGCGGTAATTTAATACCATATGAGTGCACTCAAGAAATAATGGAACGAATCATAGAGGATTCAATTAAAATCGCAGAAGCATTCAAATTACAAGGGGTTTTTGGCATAGATTTTATCCTTCATGAGTCAATTCCGTATTTTATGGAAATAAATCCACGTTTTCCTGGAACAATTGAAATTTTGGAAATGGTTACAAAATTCAATGCGGTAAAAGGGCATCTTGACGCGATTCAAGGGTATATCCCAAAAGAAAATATAAAATACAAAGGATATGCAATTAAACAGGTTTTATTTACAAATAAAACAATTACAGTTCCTAATTTATCTCAAATATCTCATATTTACGATATACCTCCTCCAAATATAGTGCTTCATCCAGAAGATCCTATTTGTACCATTCAATTATTCAGTGAAAATCTTGAGAAACTTAATCAGCATGTTAAATCATTAGTTGAAAAAATCTATTTAACAATTCAATAAAAATATTTTAGAAGGTAAGAAAGTAGAATGAATATAACGATTTCGAGTTGGTCTGAGATGTCACATGATCCTATTAAAGAGATAGCAACTGAAATGCGGAAAAAAATGGAAAAGATTTTATCCCCACCGCCTGCTATCTGTATAGTGAATGGACAGACGGTAGAAATACAATATATAGATAAATTACTTGAAAATTACCGGAATTACATATTAGAATATATCAAAGATAATTTCACCTTAATCGAAGATGGACAATATGCTCTGCCAATGCCTAATGTTCTCTTAGGATTTTTTAAAATATCTCCTAAATTGATGTTCGTGCTTTTTAGGGAATCAGGAAAAATTGGAAATCTTCTGTTGTATCGAGGATTATTAGAAAACTATGGTTCTATCATTGAAGAGCTTTATAAAGATTTAGAAGAGATAAAAGAGATAGAGCAAAATGCAAACCTTATACTGAAGTTAAGAGAGAAAGGAGTTGCTAAAGCTCCAGCCGTTCCAGTAGAAGAGACAAAGGCGGCCGTACAACCATCTCCAGCAGTTGAAGTTGCAAAACCAGCAGATGTCGGGGTAAAAGGACCAATGGAAGGGTATCCCTTACTTCTTGAACGTTATCGTAACAAAAAATTTAACTTTATGGAGGGTGTTATTCTTCAACATTGTCGTGGAGAATTAACAATAAATGAGATTGCATCAAAAAGTAAATATTCGAAAGAGGAAGTAGTAGAAATAATTAATACATACAAAAAGAAAGGCTGGTTAGTATTACTTAAAAAGAAAGGGGTAGAGGTAGTGTCACCTCAATTAAAAGAGGAAACAGCAACTAATAGAGAGATAACAACAAAATTTGTAGAAAAAGTTGGAGAAATTGTCGAATCAGCTCGAATTGAAACGGAAAAACTTCTAAAAATGTATCCAGAATTAATTGATAAATATCGAAATAAAAAAGTTAGTTTTAAAGAGGGGATTATCCTACAACTCTGTAATGGGCAGCGTTCTGTAGAACAAATTTTAGCAGAGAGTAATATACCAGAGGATGAAGTTTTAGAAATAATAGATACCTATCAGAAAAAAGGTTGGCTAATAATTCATGTGTAAATAACTTTTTTTAAAGATTATCTTAAGCCTTTTGCCATTGAAAAACAAGTTTAATATAGTATGAAGTGAGAGGGTACTAAATTATTTCTTGGTGATATTGTGGGGCAGATTTTGATTACTGGAGGATTAGGCTTTATTGGAGTGAATTTAGCAAATTATTTACTTTCAAATACTGAAGAAAATATAATAATCTATGATAACATGTCGAGGAAAAACGTCATTAAGAATAAAGAATGGCTAGAGCAACATACTAAAGCTCGCTCACATTTACAGATAATCAAAGGAGATATATGCGATTTTACAAGTTTGAAGAAGAATGCCAGTGATCTTGAAAAAATATATCATATAGCAGGTCAGGTCGCAGTAACAACATCAGTTAAGGATCCTTTTTTAGACTTTGAAACGAATGCAAAAGGAACTCTGAATGTATTGGAAATGGCTAGACAGTTAAATACAGATCCTTTATTAATAATGACTTCTACCAATAAAGTTTATGGAGCATTGGATGGATTAAAGGTAATAGAGAAAGAAAAAAGATATGATTTTAAAGAATATAAGCAAGGGATCTCTGAAACTTTTCCAGTAGATCCTCATAGTCCTTATGGATGTTCTAAATATTGTGCAGAATCCTATTTTAAAGATTATTATAGAATATATGGATTAAAGACCGTAGTATTCCGAATGTCTTGTATTTTTGGAACGCATCAGTGGGGCACTGAGGATCAGGGATGGATTGCACATTTCATCATTTCAAGTGTATTAGCAAGACCTCTTACAATTTATGGAGATGGAAAACAAGTACGCGACATTTTATTTATCTCAGATTTAATTCAAGCATTTCAATTAGCGCTAAAAAATATTAATAAAACAAAGGGAGAAGTTTATAACATAGGGGGCGGCGTTAATAATACCATTTCATTATTAGAACTCTTAGAATTACTAGAAGAAATGTTAAATCGAAAAATTACTTATGATTTCGATACGTGGCGCCCTGGAGACCAAAAAGTATATTATTCAGACACTAGTAAAGCTAAAAAAGATTTTAATTGGGTTCCAAAAATACCTAAAGAAGAAGGAATTCGAGAACTCTTCGATTGGGTTCGTGGAAACATCCAGTTATTCTAAACAGAGGGAATAAAAAAGTGATTAAAAAAGCCGTTATTCCAGCTGCTGGTCTAGGTACGCGATTATTACCAGCCACATATGCGCAACCAAAAGAAATGTTACCATGTGGAAGGAAACCAACAATTCAATATGTGGTAGAAGAATTAAAAGCAGCTGGTGTAGAAGATATATTAATTATTACGGGACGAGCCAAACGTGCATTAGAGGACCATTTTGATCAAGATTTTTCACTATTAGAGAGATTAAAAAATTCGGGTAAAATGGCATTACACAAAGAAATGCGATTTATTGAAGAACTGGGGATTAATTTTTATTTTACACGGCAAGCTAAACCTACAGGATTAGCTGATGCAATATATTTAGCTAAAGATTTTGTTGGAACTGATTCTTTTTACGTAGCCCTAGGTGATACGATTATTCTTTCGGACCCTTTAGGATTATTTTTGAAAGATTTAGCAAAATTACATTTACAAAAAGGTGTCAGTGGAACAATTGGATTAGAAAAAGTTAGAAAAGAAGATATTCAAAAATATGGAATTATAAAAGGGACTTATTTAGGAGAGCGAATTTGGCATATAGAACATTTGATTGAAAAGCCTAGTCCAGATATTGCACCAAGTCAGTTAGCAATTTGCGGTAGATATGTATTTACGCCAGAAATTTTTTCGGCAATAGAAAAAACACCTATTGGAATTGGAAATGAAAGGCAACTTACGGATTCTATAAAAATATTGATCGAAGAAGGTGCGGACATTTTGGGATTAGAGATGTCTGTCGATGGTAGAAGGTACGATATTGGTAATCCAATCACTTATGCTATTGCATACATTGAATTAAGCTTAAAAGACCCAGAGATTGGCGATTTTTTGAAGTTATATCTGAAGAAACTTGTTGAAAATTTTTAATAATTGTAGGTAAAATTAAATTCAATTTTAGCCATATTTGGTGACTTATTAGTGAATATTGCTCTTATTAGTCCCTCATTACTCGAAACACCGCCTATTTTTGGTGGAGCTATAGAAACCTTTACATATGAATTAGGATTAAACCTTGCAAAATTACATAATGAAGTGATAATTCTTTCACGGAAATGGCAATCAAATAAGATTAAAATTGATTCAAATATCACAATTATTCCATTAAAGGCTCCCGATTTTTCACTCTTGCGTGGAATGTATTATAACTTTGAAATTTATCGAACTTTATTGAAAAAAAAATTGATTGATATGCTACATACTCAAGGAACTGCAGTTTTCCCAAGCGCATATTTAATTTCAAAGCATTTAAACATTCCTCTAGTGCATACGGAGCATGTCTATTACCCTTGGATTTCGACATCTCATGTGGATAACGTCAAAAAGGTAAAATACCCTCTTGAAATTTCTCTTGGAAAATTTTGCTTAACTCATGCAAATCAAATAGTAGTTGCAAATCAGTATATGAAAAGAGCAATTCAATCGATTCATCAAGGATTAGAAAAGAAAATCGCAATTATACCTCAAGGTATAGATGAGAAACGTTTTAATCCGAATTTAAATGAAGAATATATTAGAAAAAAATACAATTTTTCAAAAGCAGATAAAATAATTTTATATGTAGGTAGGATAAGTCCAGAAAAAAATCTTGAATTATTAATAAAAACATTTCATTTATTAAAGAAGGAATATGATAATCTCAAATTATTTCTTGTGGGACCCAAAACATCACGGTTTCCATCAAGTAAACAATTAAAAACGTCTCAATACTTTCTTAAATTAGAAAAATGGATACAGAAAAATGATCTTACAGGATCTATCATTTTTTCTGGTCCAGTTGCATATCGTAAAATCCCATATTATTATGTAGGGTGTGATCTTTTTATACAACCATCACCTTTTGAGACGTTCGGGAGGGCTATTTTTGAAGCAGCCGCGGCGGGTTTACCCTTCATTTGTACTCAGATAGGGAATAAAATTCCGCAATATCTACCCAAATCGAGTGGTATTTTTCTTAAACAATTGAGTGGTTCTGAATTGGAAAGGGCAATCAAAAGAATTCTGGATAATGAGAATGAATTTAAAAAGTGGGGACTTCAAGCAGCCAATCAAATAGGGAGGTATTATAGCTGGAGGAAGATTGCTAAAAAGTACTTAAAAATATATAAAGAAATAATAAAAAATTAGGGAGATGACGAAGCGCTTTTAAACAGACCATTCATAACTGCATTTCAAACAGCGGCGTTTTTTCCCATAAATAGGGCGTCCTGCAGCTACATAAAGAATTTTAGTCCGATCACTTTCCTCAACGACGCGATGACTTTGGCAGTTAGGACAGACCCAGCCACCTTTCGCCCCTGGAGCCGTAGGTTGACTCGGAGCAGGGGGTGCTGCTTCAGCAGGTTGAGCAGGGGTTTCTGTAAATGCAGGTCGTGGAGGTTTAGGCTTTGATTCTAACAGAGCTTCAGAAGGGGCTGCGGGAGCAACTGGAACAGCAGGTCTTGATTCAATTTCGCTAATTTTCGCATTTAATTCCTGAATTTGCTGTTGTAAAGATGCGATTTCGGAAGAAGATGCGTTTAATTGATTTTGAAGCTCTTGGATCTCTTGATCTTTTTGTTGAAGCGTTTGTTGAATTTCAGTAGCTTGTTGTTGTCCTGCCATTAATTCATTCTTCTCGGCTTCAAGTTGTTGGATAGTGGTTTCTAACTTATTAATTTCGGACATTAATTCATCATTTTCTTTCATTAACTGCAATTTTTCGTTTTCTTTCTCATTAATCTGTTCTTGGAGTTGATTAAATTTATTATTCATTTCTTCAAGTTGTTTATTAACCTGTTCAAGTTGTTCTTTAAGATTTGAAATTTCATCGTTCAATTTTGAATTTTCTTCTTTTAAAATTGAAATTTCATCGTTCAATTTTGAATTTTCTTCTTTTAAAACTGAAATTTCATCTTTAGATGTGTTTAACTGGTTCTGTAATTCTTTTCTTTCGCTTTCCAGGGCTTGGATTTGCTCCTTTTGTTCTTCAATTGTTTTAGCTTGAGCTTGAATACTTGCGCCTAAAGTATTAGATTGTGTTTCCATTCTTTGCTCTAGAGATTTAATTGTTTCTTCAGCTTCTTTACGGACTTTCTGCTCTTTGGCTAAGTTCTTTTCTAATTCTTCAATTTTTGCACGTTGATTTAACAGATAATAGCCCTCGACTTTATGCGTTTTTTCTGGCTTAGCTTCGATTTTTTCCCAATCTATTTCCAAATTTTTCACCTATAATTCTTTCTAAGGCTTTCTTTTTCGTTCTCTCATTTTCATTAATCTAAATTAAGGCGGAACCTTTCTCTAATTCTTCAAATCTTATGCGTTAGTTTAAAAATTATTCTATAATAATGTCCCATAAGGAATTATAGTTCTATCACTTTCCTCAATCTAGTTCTATTGATCTTCCATGAAAGCCTTAATTATAATTTTTGTAAATACTAATGATCTTTTTTTGAGTACAGATTTAAAAGCTATTCGTAAAATGATAAATAGCTTTTAATCAATTTAACTAATATAGGATTTTTGAAAATAAATTTAATGAGGATTAGGCAGTGAATAGAAGAAATTGGATATTTATGAGTTGTTTAATTATGTTATTTCTATTCACGATGGGAATATCCCTTAGAAAATCCTCATTAAATCAAGTAAATACTTCAAGAGCTCATGTTATGCCTTATCAAGCATCGAACACAGTTAGTCTTCCTATAGGGATCTTTTATGATGGAAATTATTCAGAACCATGGAATTTTAATGCGAAATTACTAACTTCCTATTTGAATACGAGTTTAAGATCGTGGAATTTAACGGTATTTGTTTTAAATGCTACTGAATTGAGAAATTTCATGGAAATGAATCCATTAAGTATAGTTATCATCACGATGGGAATTGCACCTGAAACAATATGGAATGGGAGTGAAAATAGTTTTATCGAAACATGGCTTGATAACGGTGGTATCCTTGTCTGGACAGGATGCCAAGAATTTTATTGGATTGGTTACGAATCGGGTCAAAATATCCCAGTGGGAGACATAGGAGCCGTTTATGTCTTAGATATGGAATATATTCAAACAATTTCGAATCAATACGTATATCCTACATCTTTTGGAATGAATCTTTTTTCCAATTTCTCAGCTCATACAACGGATGTATTCGCCTCTATTTCTGCATTAGATGATGCAAATGTATATTATGAGGTATATGCTAAAAAAGGCGATTGGGGCGACCCCATCCTTTTTCAACCGAGGGGAGGAAAGGGATATTTTGTAAGAATACACGCTGATTGGAATGATCAACTTCCTATTCAAAATCTTTCGACTTGGATTTCTTCGTATATATATCAGCGATTCTTCAAACTACCTTTAATAACGGATTTAAGTTCAATACAGGAAATTTATTTCTTATCCTCTGGGGAATTCTCCATAAACATTACAAATTTCTCTGAAAATTACAATTCAGTATATATCAATTCATCAAGTGATGCATTTTCACTTATAAACATGTCTGTAATTATGCCGTCCGGAACAATGAAGCGGGTGAGTTTTTTTATCCAGCCACTTGACTCCGCTCGATTTCAACAATATATCTTTCAAATAAATCTCTTTTGTAATTATACAAATTTACAAAATAGCACTCAAATTCTCCAGATTTATTCTCAAAGATTCTATATCACAATTCAAGTGCCTATTTCTATTGATAATTTTACGAAACCTGAAAAGATGTATTCTGGCAGTACTTACGTGCTTTCCTTTACTATTCAGAAGCATATCAATGATACATTTAATGTTGAGATTATTTTAATTGGAAAAGGGTATATGAATGAGATAAAGACAAGTATTTATTTGAAAGAAAATAAGACCGAATTTCAGATTATGTTTTCAATTCAAATGATGGCTAAATCTGGTTCTTATGAATTACTAATTCGTATATATCATAATGATGTTCTTTTTTTAGATGTAGATACACCTATCCAAATTCTTTCAATTTTCCAAAACCCCTGGTTTCAAACCTTCCCGATCGTTCTATCTGTTATACTCTTCAGTCTCCTGGGATTTTTCTTAATTCAAAGGAAAAGGAGGAAAGTCTTAGAGAGTGAAATAATCAGCATTTTAAAATCGAAAAATATCATTTTTCTTAAAAAATTAGCAGAAATTCTAAAAATTAAAGAAAAAAAAATTCAAAAATATGTCAAATCATGTATTCGGAGAAGTTTAATTGATGGATATTTAGTAAGAAATGAAAAACAGGAAAATCTTTACATTCAAAAAGCAGAATTACAGAATTTTATCCTAACAACTATTTCTAAAATGAAATCTACAGATTTATATCAAATTGCAAAAACATTGAATTTAAATCCCGAAGAATTGGAAATAATTCTTTCGTCACATATCGAATTGACAAAACTATGATTAGAAGTGATTAAATGGATGAGAAAAGTAAAAGTTCTAGCAAAATAAAAGCATTAGAAATCCTTCTTGAAAAGTATAAAAGGGATTCTGAAAAATTAATAGCTGAAAATAAGCGATTAAAAAAATATAGACAGCAATTTATAGGCGATCTCCTAATTTTTTTGAGTGCAGTCATATTTAGTATAAGTGTCTTCTTTTTTATAGCTGAGATTCAACTTATCCTGATAGCACTTTTCGCCTTTGCAATAAGCTGTCTCGCAATATATCTTGTATTTGTCTATTCACCCAGAGAATATCATTTAAATCTGACAAATGCCACTTTAAAAATCGCATATAATAATTTAGTTCAAGCTTTATCATCATTTCATCTCGAAAGTTATAGCATATTCTTATTTAAAGAAGATAAAGTGCTTCAATATATCCCATTTCAGTCGCTTTCGGATTCGATAAAACTTCCAACATCAAAGGAACTAATTCCTTCTAATTTTAAAATTCAGAATAAAGGAATTCTATTAGAACCATTTGGGAATGGAATTTTAAAGTTAATAGAAGAAATTATGTCTATTGAGCGATTGAAACTAAATAACACTAACATAGAGCCTTTACTCCAAGAAATATTTGTCGAAAAGTTGAATTTAGCACGTGATCTGAATTTTTCAATCCTAGAAAAGAAACAATATAAATTAATACTTACTGAAAATTATTTCAATTACCTCGATATTATGAAGAAACCTATGATAAAGGGCTTTGTACCGATAGGATGCCCAATCAGTAGTTGTGTGGCGATTCTTTTAGCGCATATAACGAAAAGAAGCATCATATTGAGATCATATCATATCAATCAAAAGGAGAATATATCAACCATTATATTGGAATTAGGAGAGTTGTACAGTTAAACGCTGAGAATTAATTAAAAAAAACGTTGAAAACATATGAATTTAAAAGAATCAAGATGGAGCACATCTGGGACTGAGAGGAAAGAGCTAACCTTTTTCCAGAAAATAAAAGGTGCGTTATTACTTTCAGGGCACTCTTTTTCGCAAAGTTATAGGAGTACCAAATTATGGCAAGGACATGTCATGGGGCTTAGTTGTATTGTATTACTTGCTTTTGTCTTAAGTACAAGCACATTTCCATTATTTATGGAATACTTCTCACATATAGTTTTTTTGATAACAATTTTAGGGGTATCTATCTGGATCTCATTTTCGCCTGTTCTATTTCTCCTTGTGATTTTAGCTATTGGAGGATTTTGGATAGTATTATGTCTAATTATGTCATATTTTAAAAAGTTAGAGTCTAAGAGAACTTTATCCGCTTTAGGATTCGCATTTTCACCATTATTAGTTTTAATTTTTTACATTTTGAATAAATTTATACTTCAGAGTTTTAAATATGAACTAGGGCCCTTTTTAATTAGTATCGGGCTGGTATGGAGTGTAATAAGTGGATTTATCGGTTTGGCAAATTTAATTGGCTTTGATTTTGGTGGTCTTTTCAATTATTCCTTTAAATCAATTGTATTTAGAAAGAAACGCACCTATGCAGCAATTATAGGGATTGCAGTAGCAGTCGGGTTAATAACGACACCAATACCAATAATTAGTGGTTATTATACCCAATTAAGCGGTTTGGCTCAACAATTTCAATATTCGCAATATCTTATTGGAATTGAAAATGGAAAATTAAATTATTATGATAGTTATATCGAGAACACAACATTACAATCGCT
This sequence comes from Candidatus Helarchaeota ASGARD archaeon Hel_GB_A, assembly GCA_005191415.1. GTDB lineage: Archaea > Asgardarchaeota > Lokiarchaeia > Helarchaeales > HEL-GB-A > HEL-GB-A. The sequence goes on along the minus strand of SUPS01000056.1, from coordinate 4,357 downwards.
AAATCATTCAAATATAGAAATTATATCACCTGAAACATATTTAAACGTGAATTTATCGCTAAATGATAATATTCAAGAAGTAAATCTTCGGGGAATAAATTATACCATTTTTCAAAATTTTAGAAATTCATTATCATTTCAAATATTGCCCTCTGAAACTTTTTCTGAGAACCGTATTTTGATCGGATGTTTCCTCGCTTCACTTCTGAATCTATCATATGCAGATTTACCGTTTGATGTGAATTTAACCTATTATTCGAAAAGTTGTTCTGTTACAATCATTGGATTATTTTCATCAAATATTCAATATGACACTGAACTACTTGTTCCATTTAATATAACATGGTTTTTAAAACCTGGATTCCAGGGAAGATATTCTTTAGTTGAAATTAAATTGGAAGATCCCACACTTGTAGAGTCAACCATCCAAGACCTTCAGTTGAGTCATCCAGAACTAGAAATAAAGAGCGAGAATCAATTAACAGATTTTGTTGCAGGAATTATTTCAAGAACCATTGAAAGCATATGGTTTCTTTCAGTTGTAGTATATATAGTTATGGCGTTTGGTATGTATCATACTATACAAACCACGATTACAGAAAGTAAAGGAGAAATAGCTATTTTAAAGACAATAGGGGCGAGTAAGTTTCAACTCATACGGATATTTCTTTATCAAACTTTTCTTTTATGTATTATTGGGGGGACTTTAGGGATAGTTAGTGGGGTATTTTTATCTTATGTAGCTTCTTTCCTAGTTTCAAGTATAACGACCATCACGGTTCAACCGATTTTTGATGTCCTCACTATTAGCATCGCGATCTTACTCAGTTTAACTTCTTGTCTTGTCGGAAGTTTATATCCTACAATTAAAGCCTCAAAGATGGTGGTTGGAGAAATTATTAGATGACTAAACATAGATTATATCAAATAAATTTAATTCCAGGAAATCGGCTCCGTTATGCCGTCATAGGACTGCTTTTAGCAGCTATCCTTTTTGCCACTTGTGTGACGGTATTTGTTGGCGTATATTCTTATATTAGTACATATTTAGGAGATGATAGAGAAGATACTTTAATTTTAACCCAAAGTGGAACTGGGAATTTTATTGCAACCCGCTATATTTCTCTGCAAATCGCTGATAGCGCAGAGTATATTAACGGTGTTACCTTAGTTAGCCCTGAAACCTTAACACCTTGCATGGTTAAAGGAAAAACTTGTTTTGTGAGAGGAATTATTTGTGAGAAATTTTATACATTAAAAAATTTGACTTTGATAGCGGGACGCGCGCTTAACGATCAAGATATTTTTGGGGCCTTTCTCGGGGAACGAGCTTCAAAACGGCTCAAGATTTCAGTAGGAGATTCCTTTATAATATACAGTGGGCTTAGAGATGTAAATTTACAAGTAACTGCAATAGGGGTCTTTACAGCAAGTGATACGGCTTTCAATGATGAAATATTAGTTCCACTCTATCTAGGACAGATCCTATCAGGGAATTATCCTAATCGCATCACATATATTCGATTAAAATATAATCAATCGATAATTTCACGAGAAATGTTAGAGGATCTTTTAATATTACAGCATGATTTGACAATTCAATTGAGTTCTAATGAAACAGGGGATCCTATAAATGGAGCTCGGGTGGATGTGTATGATATTAATGGAAATTTCTTAAAATATAGTTATACTGATTCTGTAGGGGAAGCTTCCTTTACGCTTGATTTCGGAAATTATACGATTATTGCAAAATATGCTAATGCACAGGTTAATTACTCTCTTTTCCTTGATACAGACCAGATAATTCCTATGAGAATTTCAGTTCCTTCAGTTCTTGAAACTTTGAATATAAAGGTTTTAGATGAAAACCAGAAAGGTATTCCTTATCAAACTGTAATTGCTTGGAAAGGATCTGAGATCATTCAAATGCGACAAACAGACTTAAATGGGGAGACAAATTTTTCATTGCCTAGCGATATATATCAATTTTCTACGATATTTTGGAATAATTTAACAGCTGAATCAGTTGAGTTTCGACAAACCGCAAATCCAGCCCAGAATGAGAGCTTAATTTTTTGGTATCGCCCTTTCAAACTGGGTGTTCGAACTATAGATCCGACTTCAGGGACATTTCTCAACGCCTCAGTTTCCATCAAAATCATGAATGGAACTACTATTAGAACAGGTATGACGGGATCTTTAGGCTATATTGAATTTACTAATTTATATCCGACGACCTATAATATTTCAATCACTTGTGGCGCAAGTAAAAAATATCAAATAATTGAATTACGTTCCGATAGAACCATAAATTTTGAGATTTTACCCATTTATACTTTAGAGATTCATATCTACAATGATTCAAATCAACTGCCAATAAATAATACGTATATCACACTAAGGGATATTTCAAATAATATTTACGAATCCTTTACGAATGAAGATGGGATTTCATGGTTCACTCTTCGATATGGTTCCTATAATGTAACAGTTCAAGCAGGAGATTTCGTTAAAAGTCGGATAATTACCCTCCATTCGAATCGAAATGAAACGTTTTGGATGCCGTATTATAATTTAACAGTCATCTTGAAAAATATCACAGGAGATTTTCAGAGCAATATTAATGTAAGTATTACAGGAATTTCTTTAAATAATTCTAAAATATCAGTCAATGGGTCCGTAACATTTTTGGTCCCGCCTGATTCATACAATATCACGATAAGTGATAGCAATTTTTCTCTAAATGGAATTTGCGAGGTTTTTGACCCGATTGAACCTCTATTGTTTATTACACCTCCTTATAATTTATCAGTGTTTATCTTTAATGGCTCAACTTTTGATTTGACACCTCTATCAGGAATAAATGTGTCAATTTTTGAGAATAGCACTAATATACTAGTAAAAAGTGGTTATTCTGTTGATGGATATGTGAATTTTCTCTTGAATCCAGGGAATTATAATGTATCGGTCAATATATCTAACGTAAATTATTGTAAATTTGTTAATTTTACCCAACCTTCTCAGGATCTGACTTTTTATTCATATCCATTCAACCTTACCCTGATAATTTTAAATGGTACAACGTCAGCACCACAACCAAATTTACATGTCCAATTGTTTGATTTTAATCATACTAGAATAGCAGGACCAAATCTCACTGATTCTAATGGACTTGTTACTTTTTTTGTTGATCCAATGCCTTACAATATCACAATAAATAATTTAGAATCTTTAATATATAAAATTAAAGAAATAGCGCAGCCTAATACACTTTATACTTTTGAATTTCCACCTTACAATGTAACAATTTTCGTGTTTAATGCATCAAATAATATGCCAATTGAAAATGCACAAGTTGAAATTTTGGCTTTTGAAGATAATGCCACCTTATTCTCTAAGACTACTTCGTCAGAAGGAATTGTTCAATTTGACCTTGATCCTGGAGCTTATTACATAAATCTTAGTTACAAGTCCTATAATTTCATCCAATATAAAGAGATCTTAGCCGACCCACAAATTAGTTATCATCTTCCCCCCTACAAACTATCAGTTCAAATTATTGACTATTGGGATAATCCGATAGAAAACGCAAACGTTAGTGCAAATGATGGGAATATCCTTAAAACTAATGCTTCAGGATATGTAGAATTTTATCTTGACCCAGATATTTACAATATATCAGCGTCATGGGGGGAGTTATCAAATTTTCAAATTATAGATATGAGTTCATATCAAGAATCTTTCTCGATAGTGATAAAACTTATCGATAAAGTTTTGCTCGATATAAATGTAGTTAATGCAATTAGCGGACGTGATTTATTAAATGCCTGTGTGAGTATTTCTGAGTTTGCAGGCGAGTTTGTAGCCACCAAATTCACCAATTTGAATGGTTCATGCCAATTTACACTCTCTATAGGGGTTTATAATCTCACAGTATTATATGAAAACAGTATAGAGTACCAACTCATTAACTTAACATCCGATTCTTCCGTAATTTTTTCAATTATCCCTTACTACACTCTAACAGTAATTACATTTGATGATTCGGCTACCAGTTATACCCCAAATGTCTTAGTCCAAATTTACGAAATTGGTGGACAGCTCATCTCTCAAGATTTCACAGATTTATTTGGAATGAGTTCATTTAATTTGGAATATGGAACATATAATGTGAGTATTCAGAAGGGAAGCGAACATAAATGGGAAATTATTGATATATCACAGCCAGAAATGCTATATTTTCATGTAGCCCCTTATAAAATAACAGTACAAGTAATAAATTCAACCACTCTAAAACCTATCTCCAATGCATTACTCACAATTTATACTTATGAAGGAGAATTAATAACATCCAATA
>SUPS01000305.1 GCA_005191415.1 Candidatus Helarchaeota ASGARD archaeon Hel_GB_A | reverse complement strand
TGAACAAAGAGCTGCCTATAGTGCCCTTAAGGCATGGCAAGGATTTGACTATGAAGTGAAAGTGATTGAAGTTCAAGAATGGAGGGAAATTACCTCTGATTTACAAACTAATTTTTATATTCGCGTAAATAAATTGGAAGATCTAATCCAAATAGCAAAATATTATCGCATTCCAGTCATTTTTAAAAAATCTGATGAATATATTGGGATTTATTATAATACACCTCTATTTTGGTTTAAACCTTGATTATAATTGTACCATTAGTTTAAGTAAAGTTGTATTATTAGTTTTATGAAGTAGATTTCGTGGAAAATGATGACTTATTCACAGAATTTCAAATTTATGATGAATTTTTTGAAGTCCAAGGCTTAAACAAGGCTATATTTTAATGCATAGTATTAAAAATATATTTGCCTCTAAAGATATTAATTGTATTATAATTTGTAAAAGCCTTGAATATTGAATAATCTAGGTAGTAAAGATGGCATCTGAAACTTGTAAGCCGAAAATAAAGGTTTGGACTGCTCAGAATCTTTCGGATCGAGTAAGAAAATTGAGAGATCAATATTATAATTTTTATGAACGTGAATTTAAGAACGAAGTAGAGGGCTATACAACTGGGACCGAATGGGATCAGGTTTGGAATCTTCCCAAATTTGGAGTAGTCCCAGAAATGTATATGTTCGGGAAATGTTTTGAAAATAGCATTCTCGCGACCGCCAAGAAAGTTGAAGTACCTGAAGGCTTCTGGGATTTACCACTTGTTATTCGGAAAGCTACTTTTTTCGATAAAGTGATGTCGGAAGAGATTTCAGTAGATATTTTGGAAGGCGAGTTAATCATCGGAGGAAAGTTTAATGCCGCCCTCTCAAAATGCCTAACAGAAGACGAAGCAAAGAACTATAAACAAACAGAAGCTAAATTTTTGCGCTTATTATTTGAGATGAACAATATTGCATTAGGGAATTGCGGACCGACGCCAGGACATATCATTCCAAATTATCCTAAAATTTTACGTATTGGGTTTAAAGGTGTGAAACAGGAAATCGAAGACGAATTAAACCGAACATCATCTGATAATACGCAAAAGGTTAATCAACTTAAGGCGATGCTAATTTGTTGTGAAACTGCTCGAAAATTTGCCTTACGATATTCACGAAAAGCCGAAGAACTAGCAGGAAAAGAGAGTGATCCTCAAAGAAAGCAGGAATTATTGGAATTGAGTCGTATTTGTGCTAAAGTGCCATGGGAACCTGCAGAAACTTTCTGGGAAGCACTGCAGAGCCTTTGGTTTACTCATATGTTAGTGATGGCGGATGAATCCTATCCTGGTCCGGGACTCTCGTTCGGACGGATTGATCAATATCTTTCCCCATACTATGAACGTGATTTAGCAGAAAATCTGGCAACGCGAGAGTTCATGAAAGAATTACTTGAGTGCTTCTGGATTAAATGTAATTACGTTTATGATTATCAAGGAAGAATTGGGAATAATCAGGGGATTAACTCGGGATTCGGGCAACTCATTACTTTATCTGGCATGGGGCCTAACGGCGAAGATTTGACAAATGATCTCACCTTCCTGATGCTGGATGTAATCGAAGATATGAATATGCTCGAACCAAAACCAAATATTCGCCTTCATCGAAATACACCGGATAAATTATTAGATCGGATTGTTCGGATGATTGCGAAGGCGCAAGGATCTCCATTCCTTTTAAACTTTGATGAAAAATCTATTGAAGGATTACGCTTCGAAGGGCTTCCTGAAGATAAACTTTGGGATTATGCGCCCGTTGGATGCTTAGAAAATACTTTACAGGGATGTGACCGCTCGGGAACCGTCGATGTGAATCTCAATATTTCAAAAGCGGTAGAATTCGTTCTTTTCAATGGAAAGGATTTCCAAACACAACAACAATACGCTCCAGAAACAGGTGATCCATTACAATTTAAGTCGTGGGATGAATTCTGGGATGCTTATAAAAAGCAAATAGCATTTTCCGTTAAAAAAATTGTAGATATTTATAATATAGCTGACCTTAATCGAGCCACTTATGAGCCGACACCCTACCTTTCCTGTCTTGTCGATGGATGCATCGAAAAAGGATTGGATATTACCCAAGGAGGCGCAAAATATAATTTTATAACCATTGAAGGAGTGGGATTCGCCACAGCGGTCGATTCTCTGCTGGCTATTAAAAAATTGGTTTATGAAGATAAGAAAATTTCCCTCGAAGAACTCATTGAAGCCATTAAAGTAAATTATGAAGGAAAAGAAGCCTTAAGACAGATACTTTTGAATAAAGCTCCAAAATATGGGACTGATGACGACTATGCGGATTCATTAGCTCATCAAGTCAATGATTTATGGACTCGTGAAGTCATTAAATATGAGACCCCTACTCATAAACGCTATAGAGCTGGATATCTGAGTTGGAATTATTGGGTGGTCTATGGAGCACTCCAAACCGCCACACCCGATGGACGAAAACAAGGAACTTATTTATCGAATGGTATTTGCCCTTCTACTGGCGCTGATATCAATGGTCCTACAAGCGTCATTAAATCTGTGGGAAAAGTCGGACTTGAAACCGCTCCAAATGGTGCTAGCCATACTATGAGTTTCAATCCAGCATTATTACGAGATGAGGAACATCTAGAAAAATTCAAGGCGCTTTTAAGGACTTACGTTGAAGTAGGGGGCACTTGTCTCCAAGTTAATTGTATTGACGCTGATACTCTGCGAGATGCTCAAAAGCATCCCCAACAGTATCGCAATTTACTGGTTCGTGTGACAGGATATAATGCTTACTTCACTTCTATTGGAAAATTGCTACAAGATGAAATCATCAACCGCATCTCACATGACATTTAGGTGATTGAATGACTGCAACTCAAATTACTACTCGCCTCGCGGATGAAGATATCCCAGAATTCAAGCCTGATATCATGGTCAAACTCTTAGCCACAATCGATGCACAGCAACGTCCAAACCTTGTTTTAATCGTATCATTAGAAGCAAAAGATAATGAAACTTTAATGTTCGCCGAATTTATTCATGGAAAAACGAAGAAAAATGTAGAATTGAACCCAAAATGTACTGCTGCTTTCATGAATTTAGGCTATGACTACTGGGTCGTTAAAGGTGAATTTACGCATTGGGCTTATGAAGGCACTGATTTTGAATACTACAATGAGAAACCGCTCTTCAAAAATAACGCCTATTTGGGAATCACCCGCGTAGGATATATTTCCATTAAACAAGTCATTCCTAAACGGAAAATTAAAATGAAACGACCGCTTCTACGTCTTTTAAAAAATTATATGAAAGAACAGAAAGAAACTGAAACAAATGAAGATAAATTGCCTTCTTTTGTCAAAAAAATTTTTCGTGCTCCTTCCAATTTGAAATATATTGCGTTTGTTGATAAGGATGGCTACCCCTTGATAATTCCCACCTTACATCTCATTCCTACTGAAACAAATCAACTGATATTTACCCCCTCAGCATTTAAACAAGACTTCGCTAATTTATCACCTGGAATGATGGTAGCTGCCTTTGCCCTAAACATCGAAGAACTCCTTATGTACCAAATTAAAGGAACTTACCGCGGATTCCAGAGCTATCAAGATACGGACGTAGGTTGCATCAATATCGAAGAGATTTACTGCTGTATGCCCCCTAAAGCTGGCGATAGAATAAGCTTTTAATATGGTTATCCAATCGTTTGAATTTGTTTTAAATACTCCTCTACAGAAATGATGTTCAGAGCTGGTTCTACTTTCTGGGATGATTAAAATGATAATTATCTAAAATTAGAAAGGTAATTAATTAACGC
>SUPS01000304.1 GCA_005191415.1 Candidatus Helarchaeota ASGARD archaeon Hel_GB_A | reverse complement strand
AGATTTAAAATTAAGGAAATGAAGCTTTCTATTAATGAAATGAATAAGTGAAATTATTATGAGCAAATTTGAACGAATAGTCCACGACTCAGAAATTTGTGGAGGGAAACCTACTATTAGAGGAACCCGCGTGTTGGTACTGGATATCCTTGACTGGTTAAAAGAAGGAAAATTATTTGATGAAATTTTAGCCAACTATCCATCCATTACTCAAGAAGATATTCAAGAGATCATTTCTTATGCTAAAGAAATCTATTAATAGGGTGTGAAAAATGCTGACTTCAGAAGAGATATTGAGGAAAATTAATTAATTAATTAATTCCGTTTAACACTTGTGCCTTATAAATTTAGAATCGAAAATTCATTTTACTCGACATGGATTCGAAATAAGTTTTAGTTAATGATTATTTTAAAAGGCTCCAAGAATTCCATTAAACACGATTAAAAATCCATAAACAAGCTCAAGAGATGTCCGTTAAAGAGTGTTCGTTAAAGAGCTTTCGAGTTCTTCATCTTCTTCGATACCGCAAATACTTTTAATTTTTTCTTTAGCGAATCCAGGCCAAGATATCATCGATTCCCAATTCCAGCTCTTATCCCTCGCCTTTATATTGTCCGTGATTTTCTTACTCTTAATTTTTCTCTTCAATGGTGTCGGATTTCTTCGAAAAGCCTTCCAATTAGAAGGGACCATCAGGAAACGCTTCTTCTCCTTATCTGTCGCATTCCTTCTCTTCACCGTCACCAGGAACTTCGATACGTCCATCTCGGCTGGATTCGGATTGGTGGCAGTGCGGATCGGCACGATCATCGTCATCGTGTTCCTCTATAATGGCTTGAAACCAGTGGATTAACCCCGCTTTCAAATCACGGTCACCGAAAAACCTTTAACCCCCTAACTCAATTATAATCCAGGTGAAGGAAGTTCAACTCCATCCCCCTATCATACCCGCGCATTCTGGACATCTCTCGGCGTTGATTATATGCAAAAGCGATCCGTAACCTATCATACCAAAACAGCCTATGTATTCACCTACATCTGGCTTATGTTCCAATGCATCTATCTTATAGTATTCTTATTACTAATTCAATCTAGTCACCCACAGCAGTTTGCGCCCTTCCTGATAAATGTAATTTTCATCACTCTCGGTTTTTTCGGAATTGGGCTTTTTTTTACTACCATCGCGTTTCTCGATGAACAATACGGCTTTTTAAGTCGATTGAGACCTGTTAAATTGCTTTGTTCTCTCCCTACCGCCTGGGTTACCTGGTTCTTAGGGTGGTTTACTCTATTTTATGCCTCTATATGGGCATGCTTCGATGCTTCCTGCTCTACCAATGAACTTGTCTTCCTCTCCTACGCTATGCTCCCAGTATATTTCTCCCAAGATACCTTCGGCCTCAGTATTGCCATTATAGTGACTCTCTGCTTGATATTCTTCCCTTTCATCAACCTAATTGGCTTGGAACACCTTGGAAAAAAGCAGGAAGATCTTTTAATAGAAAAACTGCAGAACCGCCCCTCCAGGCTGGAAGTCACCCTTATTGCCACATGGACCGTTTCCATATTCACCATATCTTTAATACTCCTTTATTTTTATGTATATTATTTCTATATTTACTTCATTATGATTATATCCGCCCTTCCACTCATCTCTTTTATAGAAGCTAACCGTCTCGGTCGAAGCTCGCTCCTCTGGTTAAAATTAATGGAACACACCAGCGGCTACCACCCCCCGCTTAAAAAGGTTCGCCCCCGCCTCATACTTCAACGCATCGGCTGGATCGGATGCTTCATTCTTACGATAGGAATCCTCCTAAGCCTGACCATCTCCCTGCTACTTCCTTGGACCACATCGCCAACTTTCTTTGCCTTTTTTGCGGACCAACTCGCGCATCAGAATTTCATCTTTCCCCTCAGCATCACTCTCGGATTCACAAGCAGCCTCGCCATGATAATTTTCATGACTTTAACATTGCACACCCAAAAGCCCTGGAGCTCCCCACCGCCCAGCCCAGAACCTGTAAAGAAGCCTACTATCAAACCCACCCTCTTGGGCCACAGTCTATTTCGCTGGTTCCTCTGCTGGAACCTCACCTGGTTCCTCCTCGCCAGCTCCATCCTAACCTACTTACTCAGCGATCTCCCCCTTTCCGGAACTGGCCTCTCCCTCTACCTTAACTCCAGCCAATTTATGATCTCTCTCGGCATCATCATAGGATTAACCACAGTCCTCTACTTCGGCAGCCTGCGCGTAGGCTCTGCCCCCGAACCCCCTTAATCGATTACCCTGCTTTTTCAGAGATACTCTCTCATGCTAATATACCAATATTCTTAATTTGAGGTTCTACCATGTTATCTTTTCCTTCTCTTTGTCATAACTTTAATTCTAATCAAATCGGAATAAAAATTTTTAAAGATTAAGCACTTATTTTTCATCGAAACTACAAATTATGGCTCCAATAATTCCTTAAAAAGAGGGTTTTTATGACAATACGATTAAATGCTAAACTCGCCCAAGACTTAATAAATACAAAACTTCAGGTCTTAGATGAAAAAATTAGCGCAATTCTCAAGAAATGGAATGCTGAGTCTACAGAACAATTGCTAGAGGGGGCAAAATCTGGTATGTATGACGGAGCCGAACCCGATGCTATCGAACTCCAAAATTTAGTCGCCAAACGGGAAGAACTCGAAAAACTTTACCAGTCTTTGTGATTTCCTTTGAAATATGAAGATCTCATTCTCGAAGCTATGAGGTAAGATAAAATAATTAATTACAAACTAAAAGATAAAAAATTAGGATATGCCAATGACAAAATCAAAAATAATTCATACTGAACTGAAAGGAAAACTCTCTAAACAATTCGAAATCATTAAATCCACCTTAGGAATTCAAAATGATGCCGAAATGGTCCGGTTTTTAATCCAACAATACTATCGAGACCATTTGGAAGGAAAAAAATTACCAGCACGAAAAGAATTGAAGCAAGATAAGCCCCCAATAAATAAATTTGTGAAAAAATATGGCGTAGAATGGCAAAAACTCGGCGAAAACTAAAACCATAGTCCCCTCCATCGAAATACTATTCCATTACTTGAAGATCAGATAAAAAAATGCCCAACTTATGAATCGCGCTGGATTAGAATCTACCCTTACAATTTATTAGTGGAAAAAATTCTATAAGTTTAAATTAAACCTTTTGAAAATATTTGATAGAACGAGAAGGGTGCTAAAATGGTCGATATAATCGAATGTAATCCAGAAATTCTTGGCGGAAAACCTGTTGTAAAAGGAACCAGAATTCCAATTACGTTAATTTTTGAATTAATTAGCTTAAATTACTCCATAGACGATATTATTGAGGAATATCCTACTCTCACCAGAGAACAAATTTTAACAATAATTAAAATTGGTAAAGAATTTCAAGAAAATTTGCAAAATATTAATTTAGAGCAGTACCTGAAAAAGGAGCTCGCCCAAAGTTGAACTTCCTTTTGGATGAAAATGTTCCCCACTCCATTAAACGTCTTTTACAAGAAAAAGGATATACTGCAATTACTTTAGATGAAATCCATAAACAAGGTATCTCTAATGGAGAAGTTGCAAAACTTTCCATCAAAATGAATGCTGTTATCATTACGTTTGATTCAGATTTCTTGAGATTAAAAAAAGAATTCCTGAAGAAAATTAAGACAATTTACATTAAAATTCATCCAAGAGACCCCAAAGTGGCACGCGAACTATTAAATTCCTATTTTGCTCCTTGTATGACTTGTCTTGAGAAAGAAAATATCATCATTTTAACTAAACAAGGTATTCTAAAACCATAATAACTCAATTTTACAAGAAAATTACATCATCCAGCAAAATGGCTACGAATTTTCTCCCCC
>SUPS01000303.1 GCA_005191415.1 Candidatus Helarchaeota ASGARD archaeon Hel_GB_A | reverse complement strand
GAAAGAGCGATTTCTTTTAATTTTTTTAATTGATAGAAGATAGAAGTTTGCGCGGAATCAAATCTCAAAGATATTAAATTTGGATTAAATACAAATCTATCCGAAGATTCAGAAAAAAAATCTTTGATTTTAATGGAATACTTATCAAAATCAGTCTAGGAACTTATATGCTATAGAAGTTCAATCAATATAGTGATTTATATGGCAAGACAATCAGTTAAAGCCGCAAAAAATGCTAAACTGGAGGAAATTACTCAAATGGATTCGGAGAATATTAATTCTATAGAATTTAATGAAGAATCAAGTGCTCTCTCTGATGAGGATAATGTTTCAGAAAATTCTGAGGCATTACAAAATAATAATGCAATATTAGAGGAATTAACGGGGGTAGGACCGACTATAGCTGAGAAATTGCGAGAAGCAGGCTATATGTCCTTTGAAACAATATCTGTAGCCTCGCCTAAGGAAGTTTCTACAGCCACAGGCATTGGCGAAGCGACCGCACAAAAAATTATTTTATCCGCTAGAAGTAAGTTAAATATTGGATTTACTACAGCTGAGAAATTATTTCAAAGCCGAAAGAATATAAAACGATTAACTACGGGTGCAGAGAAACTAGATGCTATATTGGGAGGAGGGCTAGAGACGCGTGCTATTACGGAAGTGTATGGTGAATTTAGAACTGGAAAGACCCAAATTGCTCATCAACTTTGTGTCACGGTTCAATTACCCGTGGAACAAGGTGGTCTAGAAGGTGCAGCCCTTTACATTGATTCAGAAGGAACATTTCGTCCAGAACGACTCCTTCAAATTGCCGCACGTTACAAAGTAGATGGTGAAAAGATACTAAAAAATGTCCATTATGCACGAGCCTATAATTCAGATCACCAAATTCTTATAGTAGAGACTGCAATAAAACTCGTTCAAGAAAAAAATATCAAATTAATAATTGTAGATTCTGTAATGAGCCATTTTCGTGCAGAATATATTGGTAGAGGCACGTTAAGCGAACGCCAACAAAAATTAAATAAATTTATCCATAAATTGCTTCAAATCGCTGAGGCATACAACATCATTGTTTTTATAACAAATCAGGTAATGGATGCGCCTGGAATATTTTTTGGTGATCCTACCAAACCTGTTGGGGGCCATGTACTTGCACATAGTTCTACATACCGAATTTATTTACGAAAATCTAAAGGTGACAAACGTGTTGCTCGCCTTGTCGATAGCCCTTGCCTCCCTGAAGGAGAAGCTCTTTTTGTAATAACCGAGCGAGGGATTGAAGACCCATAATTATCTCTCATCTTTTAATAATTCCTTCTAATTTTTTGATATCCTCTTTACCTCAATATTTTTTATAGAAATAGCAACAAAACCATCAATTATATTTTCGTAAATATCTGAGATACAATTTTTTTTAAAAAACCTTTTAAAAGTCTTAATAACAAAATTGTTTACCAACCTATTGCCTCTATCGACGGGCTATGGACAAGCCATTAAGATTGTCCAACTTTTATAGACAGAGCGAGGTAGTGTAATTGCCTGAAGAGAATCTAACAAAACTTAAAGATGCATTGAAAAGAGTTCAAGAATTAATTTTCCTTATTGAAAAAGATATTAGTGGAGTTCGGCTACGTAGTGCAACAATTTTAAGACATGAAGAATTAAAGAAACAGGTTGACTCTGTAATAAAGACAATTGAAGAAGATGTCAAAAAAGTAGAAAGAGGAATAAGTCCTTTAAAACAGTACTTCTTTTTAAGGAATAAAGCATTAAATGCGATAAATAACTTAACTTCAAGTTTAGAAAAAATGATAAAAGAAAGCACTTCAATCGAAGAAATACAAGAAACGATTCGGCTTTTCTCGAAAAACGCCCAAGAAGAATTCGTAGTGACATTATTACAATTAGAAAAATTATGGAATGAGGAAATCATGGAACTTATGGATGCTATGAAAAAAGTTATAAGTATAATGCAGGTGACAAATGAGAAAATCGTGCGTTATAAACGAGAATGTAATATTCAGGGTGGCGTCGATTCGGATATTGGAAAATTGTTGGATAATTTATTTAGCGGAAATTATGAGGATTTCGATAGAATTGAAAAGGAACTTCGGGCAAAATTACTTCCAGAGACCTAAATAAAAAGAAGTCTTAGATCTTAAAACCTTTAAGAAATAGACATATAAATCTCACGTAATTTCCCTGGAATCAAACGTATATTCCCAAACTCAAATTCATCTAATTTCTTTTTAATTGCTTCACGGTCTCGTACTTTTGGAAATTTAAGTTCGACTTGGTAAATCACATTGAGCGTATCAATCCGTGCCAAATAGTACAAAACGACAATAGTATCTAAATTTCCTCCCGTATCAAGAAATTCGTAAAAAATTTCGTCTCCGAGCCGCCTATCTAGAAAGGAAACAAAATCCTCGACTTTTTCTACTTTTATAATTATCATTTTCGCCCGCTCATTATTTGGATAGGAAATTATCTCATGACTATAATTAAACTACAAAAAATTAAACTTTACTTTCTATCTTTTCAATCCGACCGTCTTTCAAATAGATGATTTTGTTGGTCATATTTGCGATTAAAGGATCATGTGTTACAATAATGAAGGTTTTATTTTTCTGGGTTTGGTTCAATTTCTTGAGATAATGCATTATTTCTAGCCCAGTTTCGGTATCTAGGTCACCAGTAGGTTCATCACCAAGAATTATGCTTGGATTATTCGCTAATGCACGAGCAATAGCAACACGTTGGCGTTCCCCACCCGATAACTCTTCGGGCCGATGGTGCATCCGAGCATCTAACCCTAGAATATTTAATAGATATTTAGCATGGCGTAATCGAGATTTTTTAGGCACATTTGCGGCTAACATCGGTAATTCTACGTTTTCTAATGCATTTAAAACAGGAATAAGGTTATAAAATTGAAAAATAAACCCAATTTTATTGCGGCGAATATGAGTTAGTTGTGAATCATTCATTTTGGAGATATCTTCACCATCAATCATTATTTTTCCTTCTGTAGGCGTATCTAAAGCGCCTATTAAATTTAAAAGAGTGGTTTTTCCAGAACCGGAGGGTCCCATGATTGCCAAGAATTCTCCTGCTTTAATTTTTAAGGTGATATTTTTAATTGCAGTGACTTCATATTTTCCGAGTTTATAAATTCGAGTAACATTTTCCAATTCAATAACATATTTGTTTAGATTGTCAGCTTTCATTTATTTTCCTCGCATCCGAATTAGTTCTACGATATTAAATTTATTTGCAGTATAAGCCGGTATAATGGAAGCACCTACGGCTGTACAAAGCAAAAAAATCCAATAAAAAGCTAAAGTAGTCCAAGAAATTGTGAAAATAACTACAAGCCATTCGATGAAGGGGAAGAAATATATTATTAAATAGCCAGCAATAATCCCTGTAATAGAGCCAAATAAGATTCCAGCTAAACTAATTGTCAAAGTCTCTCCAAAAATCATTTGGAGAATTTGTCCCTTGCTAATTCCAATCGCCCGTAGTATTCCAATCTCAGTACGACGTTGTCGAATAGAAATATTCATGGTGATTGCAAGACCTAACAACGCCACGACTAAGGCAATAAAAAGAACCTGATTTAATACTAAATAAATGGTATTAAGTATCCCTCCATATTGTTCAACTTCTGCCCGCAATGACCGGATATGGCTTTCATAAACGGTGCGATATTCTTCTAAAATTGTAATGTATTGCGTTCGTACGACATTATCGGAAGAAAGGGCATCTAATCCAACACACCAATACACTCTATTAGGATAAGTCGTCATATTGAAACCTGTCAGTTTGAAAAATGTGCGCCAAGATAAAATCACTACATAAATTGGTGGATTATAGGTTCTAAAAGTATATCGAAGACCTGGCATTCGCCCACATATTCC
>SUPS01000055.1 GCA_005191415.1 Candidatus Helarchaeota ASGARD archaeon Hel_GB_A | reverse complement strand
AAACAAAATTATAGAAATCTGGAAAATTATTGAAAAGATTTTCCATAGAAATTGTTATTTTTATTCTTTAAGGCATCAAACGTAGGTTAAAATTATCTTCGGGGAAATTGTTAGACATAGAAAAAATATTTTAATTATTTATAGTATCGTATTGGAGAAGAATCAATTCGAGAGTTCGAGTTTTTTGATTAAGCAAAGCAGATATCGACTAATCTAATTAAGAATTCGGTAAGTTAATTAGAAAAGGCTAACTAATGTGGTTTAGAAAATGGCGGATGTAGGATTAAATAAGTCAAAAGTGGCAACTGACGAAAAAAAGTCGCCTAGAATTGGTGTTTTTGTTTGCCATTGCGGAACTAATATTGCGGGTGTCATAAATCCCGCAGAAGTTGCAGAATACGCAAAAACATTACCCAATGTGGTTGTAGCTGCAGATAATCGATTTATGTGTTCTGATCCAGGACAAGAATTAATAAAAGAAAAAATAAGGGAACACAATCTGGATAGGATAATTGTAGCAGCCTGTAGTCCCAGATTACATGAACCAACATTTCGGAATGTAATCAAAGACATGGGATTAAATGAATTTTACTTTGAGCAGGCAAATATACGAGAGCACAATACCTGGTGTCATATTCGGGAACCAGAGAAAGCTCTTCAAGTTGCAAAAGATTTAGTGAGAGCGGCAGTTGGAAGAGCCTCCTTACTTGAAGCAATTGGTTACCGAGAGATTCCTGTTACTCAAAAGGCTTTAGTAGTGGGTGGCGGAATTGCGGGAATCTTTGCAGCGTTAGATATAGCCGATATGGGGTTCAAAGTTTATTTAGTAGAGAGAACTCCAAGTATTGGGGGGCATATGGCTCAGCTTGACAAGACATTTCCGACCCTTGATTGCTCCATGTGCATTTTGACACCAAAAATGGTCGAAGTGGCGCGAAATCCTAACATAGAGATCTTAGCGTATAGTGAAGTGGAAGAAGTACATGGATATGTCGGGAATTTTACAGTTACTATTCGTAGAAAAGCGCGTTATGTCGATGCAGAAAAATGTAATGGATGTGGCAAATGTGCAGAAATTTGTCCAGTCTATGTACCAAACGAATATAATGAACAATTGGATGCGAGACGTGCGATTTATTTGCCTTTAGCCCAAGCCGTTCCAAATACCTATACCATTGATAAAACAAAATGTATTGAATGTCATCTTTGTGAGCGAATCTGTGAGTTGAAAGCAATTGATTTCTCACAAAAAGATGAATTAATAGATATAGAAGTGGGCGCTATTGTTTTAGCTACTGGCTATGATCAGATGCGTGTAAATGAGCCAGAATATGGATTAGAACAATATAAATTTGGTATTTATCCAAATGTCCTTGCCGGACTTCAGATGGAGCGCATTATAAGCCCTACAGGCCCAACGCAAGGCGAAATAATTCGTCCTTCTGATGGAAAACATCCTAAACGAGTTGCATTCATTCAATGTGTTGGATCTCGCGATTTTCGACCTGGAAAACATAATTACTGTTCCCGCGTCTGCTGTATGTATGCGATTAAATTAGCACGGCTAATTAAAGATCATCATCCTGATACTGAAATTACTATTTTTTATATGGATATTCGGGCGTTTGGTAAAGGATATGAAGAATTTTACCAGCGTGCCCAAGAGTTAGGAATAAAATTCATTCGAGGGCGGATTGCAGAGATTCTGGAGGACCCAGAAACACATAATTTAATTCTTCGTTCCGAAGATACATTTTTGGACCGAGTGATGGAATTAGAATTTGACTTGGTAGTCCTTTCTGTTGGATTAACGCCACGCGAAGATGTTGAGGAGGTACAGAAGTTGTTTAATATTTCACGAAGTCCCGATGGTTTCTTTTTAGAAGCCCATCCGAAACTACGTCCCGTAGAAACTAATACAGATGGTGTATTCCTCTGCGGATGTTGTCAAGGTCCAAAAGACATTCCTGATTCGGTAGCACAGGCTTGTGGTGCAGCAGCGAAAGTGGGAGATCTTATTTCGCAGAATAAATTAATCTTTCCTTTAGTAGTACCACAAATTAATTACGATCTCTGTCGGGGTTGCGCTGAATGCGTTGATATTTGTCCGTATGGGGCACTCTCTATAAATGAGCGGAGTGGAAAGGTACAAGTAGAGGAAGCACTCTGCAAGGGATGTGGTGCGTGTTGTGGTGAGTGTCCTGTTGGAGCGATTGAACTTCGCCATTATAAGGATTCATATATTTATCGACAGCTAGAATATCTACTGAAAGGGGTTCCTGAACGTCAATTAGAGGCATGGAAGAAGGGTGAATGGGAACCATTCATTGTATTTTTCGTGTGTAATTGGTGTACTTATGGGGCAGCGGATCTTGCTGGAACTAGCAGAATTCAATATCCACCCACAGTTCGTCTTATTCGACTTCCCTGTACAGGGAAAATGGATATTACATATATTCTTCATGCATTTGAGCTAGGAGCCGATGGCGTTATTGTATCAGGGTGTCTCCCAGATCAATGTCATTATGTTTCTGGGAATTTTAAATCAGTCCGTAGAGTTAAAATGGCGCAAGAAATTCTCAAAAGCATTGGATTCGAAGCAGAGCGATTGGATGATCAACACTTCATTTCTGCGGCAATGGCAGATGAATTTGTTAGGGTCGTAAACAAATTCACAGAAAAAATTAAAAAATTAGGACCTAGTCCGATTTATTGTCCTCGAGAAAAATCCTTAGAAGTTAAATAGGTGGAAATAATGGAAAAAGACGTAGTCATAATTGGTGGAGGAATTGCAGGTACTCATGCAGCAATTGAGCTGGCTGATTTAGGGAGAACCGTTGCTATTATAGAGCGGAAAGCTTCCATTGGAGGAAAAGCTGCACAATTAGGAAGATTCTTTCCCACAGATGATTGTGCCTTGTGTTTTAGTTTATGTACATCTATGTTTAAAAGTCGCGGTTTTCGGAAATGTCTATATCGATCAAATATCGAGCGGAATCCAAATATTGAAATTTTAACCCTATCGGAAGTAACAGAAGTAAAGGGGGCAATCGGTAACTTTACAATTAAAATAAAACAGCAACCCCGATATGTTAATGCTAATTGTATTGGGTGCCTTGCATGCGTCGACGCATGTCCTATCGAAGTGCCTAACGAGTTCAATTTTGGCTGGAATACCAGGAAAGCAATTTATTTACCATTCCCGATGGCAGTCCCCCACTGGGTTGTAGTGAATCGGACCGATTGTCGTGATTGCAAGGAGGAGTGTAAAACAGCCTGTCCTACAGATGCAATTGATTTTAATGCGAAAGCTCAAGACATCACAGTAAAGGCGAAAGCCATTGTTGTTGCAACAGGATTTGAAGAATTAAATCCATCTGCATTAAGAGAATACGGTTACGGTATGTATGCTAATGTAATTACTCAGATTCAGTTGGCGCGTATGCTAGATCCTACAGGACCTTCCCAAGGAATTCCAATTTTACCATCAAATGGTGAACCTGCCAAAAGTGTTACTATTGCATTGTGTGTAGGGTCCCGAGATTCGCGATATAAGGAATACTGTTCTCGAATCTGTTGTACATACAGCCTAAAACACGCCCTTATGCTTAAAGAGAAAGGAGTTGAGGTCCGAATTTGTTTTATGGATATTCGGACATTCGGAGAATATGAGGATTATTATATTCGGTCTCGTGAGGAAGGAGTCATATTCCTTCGCGGACGGATTGCAGGAATTGAAGAAGATCCCATCACTAAAAAACTGCTTTTAAAAATAGAAAATACAATGACTTCTGAATTTATGGAAGTTGAAGAAGAATTGGTGGTACTTACGCCTGCACTTATACCTGCGGATGGATCTAGTAAAATTGCTGAAATTCTCAAACTGAAGACGGATGAAAATGGATTCTTTATGGGGAATGAAGCGAAATTTAGCCAGATAGAAACTGAAATACCAGGGATTTATATTGCAGGCACCGCAGAAAGTCCAAAGGATATTCCGGATTCAATCACGCAAGGTACTGCAACTGCTATAAAAATTAATCAAGCGATAAAGTGAGGCGAGAGAGATGGTAGTAGGCGTGGTAATTTGTGATTGTGGTGAAAAATTAGGGAATATTATTAAGTATGATAAAGTAATAAACGCAATCCAAGAATTGAAAGCTCCGATTAAGAAAATCAGCAATCTTTGTTTAGCTGCTGGTATAGAAGAAATCAAAAAATTTGTAGAATCCGAATCAATAGATAAATTAGTTGTGGGAGCTTGTACTCCGAAATTTATCGAATATACGTTAAGACAAGCACTTTCCACGGTCCTAGAATTTGAGTTTGTAATTCTTCGGGAACATATTGCATGGCCTAATAAAGCTGAACCTGAAAAAGCTACGAAAAAAGCAATTATACTTTTAAAGACAGCGATTGCAGCGTTAGAAGTTAAAGCCAAAATAGACCAAGAGAAATATGAAGTAGACCAAAGTGTGTTGATAATTGGTGGCGGAGTTGCTGGGATACAGGCAGCGTTGGATCTAGCAGCAAATGTAAAAGTATATCTTATCGAGAAAGATGAGAATCTAGGAGGAAATTTGCGGAATATGGGGAAAGTATTCCCAGGTGACTTCTTAATTCAAGAAATATTACAAGATAAAATAAAACAATTAGAATCAAATTCAAATATTACAGTTTATAAAAATACGAAAATTGTTGATATCTACGGGAATCCAGGATCTTATGAAATAACATTAGAAACTCCTAGCGTAAATTCAACGGAAATAATTAAAACGGGAGCAATCATAGTGGCAACTGGAATTGAAGAATCCAAGCCCTATCATCTGGATTTAGGGTATGGAAAAAGTCAAGATGTAATTCTTCAAACCGATTTAGCACGAATGTTGAAAGATGGTAAGGTAGTTGTGCCTTCTACTGGCAAAAAACCAGAATCGGTTTTAATAGGAAATTGTATCAATTGCAGAGATGAAAATCATTTTTACTGCTCAAAAATTTGTTGTACTTATTCAATCCATCATGCAATAGAATTGATAGAAGATGGTATTGAGCCGATAATTTGTTACATGGATATCCGAACGCCATACAAATATGAAAATTTATATAGGGAAGCACGTGAAAAAGGGGTTACATTCATCAGAGGTAAGCTTCAATCTGTGGAGGTAGGACCTAATAATGAATTAATAGTTCCTGTAGAAAATACTTTAACTAATGAAATTTATGAATTATCACCAGATTTGGTAGTACTAAGTTCAGCTCTTGTTCCTGCAGCGGGATCTGAAAAATTAGCTGAGATGCTTGGTTTAAATCTCAAAGAATCATGTTTTATTAGCGATCTCTACTCAAAGACGAATCCATCGCAGACAACCCAGCGAGGAATCTTTCTTGCGGGATCTGCTTTTACGCCAATGAGTATTCAAGAATCCATGTCACACGCATCTGCAGCAGCCGTAAAAGCATTGAAATTCTTAAGGGAGGGTATATTGACACGTGATCTATTGGTTCCCACAATTGATGAAGATTTATGCAATGGATGTGCAACTTGCCGCGACACCTGTCAATTCAATGCGATAACAATGATTGTTCAAACAAATACAGATACAGAAATAGTACAAAAGGCATCCGTTGATCCAACGAAATGCAGGGGATGTGGAACTTGTTCAGCGGTATGTCCAACAGGTGCGACACAATTAGCAAATTATCAACGAGGGGTTATTTTTACAAAAATTGAGACAATGATGAAAGCAATAAAGGCAGAGAAATGGGAAGAACCAGTAATTCTAGCATTAACATGTGAGGAGTGCGGCTCTTGTGGGGTAGATATTGCAGGACTTGCGGGATTTGAGTATCCAGCAAATGTATTCACAATTGATGTACCTTGTGCCGGACGCATAGGAGTAATTGATATTCTAAAGGCTTTTGTGGAAGGGGCGGATGCAGTTTTAATAGTGCAATGTCCTGAAAAATCGTGCCATTATATGTTTGGGAGCCATAACGCAAACCTTGTAGTTCAATTTACTAAGGATATTCTTACAGAAATTGGTTTTGAAAGTTCGCGATTGGCTAATGTAGAGATGGTTTCCTCAGATCCTGATAAATACGTTAAAGCAATTCAAGATTTAAATAAAGTAATTGAGGAAGTTGGGTCAAATCCAAATAAGTGAGGTGTAGGTGAATAAAATGTCAATAACATGGGTTGAAAAAACTAAAAGGCGTTATTTACTTGAGCTTATTCGTAAATTAGCAGTAAAAACGCCAGAAATCATTCCCGTACCAGAAGAATTACATGGATTTGGGACAGTTGTCCATGATGCGGATAAATGCATCGCTTGTGGATCTTGCACTAGAATGTGTGAAGATGAAGCGATTACATTAGAAGGTACTTTCGATCTTAAATCACTGGAAAAATTGCCAAAAGATACAAATGCTAAGAATAGAGCCCTTTTAGCTGAGTTTATAGCAAAACTCAAACGAAAAGAACCTGAAAACCCGGTGCCCGTTCCAGAAGGGCTTCTGGGTATTGGCACCATTGGGTTAAAACTTTCACGATGTATCGCTTGCAAAGAATGCGTTAGAATTTGTGAATATGAAGCACTCTCTTTCAAAGAGGAATGGAATCTGAAGGATATCTTCGCAGAAATCCAAGAAGAAAGTTAATTTTCAGAATTTTTTTAAACCTTTTTTTGAGAAAATTTTACTATTGAATGGGTTGGTTCTAAATAGAGGGGAACTGGACCAAAAGAAATGGCTCCGAAAGGACAGTTATTTTGGCAAATTTGGCAGGGAATTTGAAATTTATACCGCCAGCAGGCTTCGTAATTAATAACTTCTGCGGTACCATTAATGATTTTAAATAAAGGGGGAGAATCATACGCATCTTTTTGTTCAAGAATTGTTATATTAGCAGGGCAAATCTGAGTACAAACTCCGCATCCAATACATTTGGTTGAATCGATTGCAACACCAGTCTCATATTTATGAACCGGTTGTAGCCAGTTCTCCATCCAACTTCGTAGAAATTTATAGGGAGGCGTAGCAAGAATTGGACATTTATTTAGATCCGTTTTCTTTAATTGGAGATTAAGAAGAAAATCGTGGCAACTATCATATCCGCAAGCACCACAATTCCGTTCAGGCATCAGCTTTAAAATCCGTTGAAGATCTGTAGAATTAAGTTTAAACAAACGACCGTACCATTTCCGTTCAATAAAGATGGGTAATTCACTTACATGAATAGGACCAGGAAAAATTTTCCAATTGGAGATTTTTTCAAAAGGTTTAGCTAGATAGATTCCAAAACGAGGTATTATAATAAATTTGTGATTGACCAATTCTTCAAGATGAGATTGGGTTATCGCTTGTTTAAGGGCATAAATGGGAATCTCTTGTTTTAAGAGAGCTTCTCCAGTTGAAACACCTTGCGTATCAATTGCAAGAAGATAACAAGAAATTTGTGCCATTTCCAGTAAAAGATTCAAAATACTCTGTTCGTATAATAAATTGGATGTTAAGATTACAGGAGCGCTCTTGGTAGGATTTCCGACTTTTATTAGACCGATGATGGCAGATTTTGTTATTTTCTTTTCCTTAATGTAACGTCTTGCTAAAGGATAAAGGAAATCCTTATAATTAATTAGTAAAAATAAGAGTTCATGTTCTCGTGGAGTAAGATGAGGACAGACCAAAGTGGAATCATTAATAAAAGCGCGAGCAAAATTGAAACATTCTTCTACCTCGCAATCCCCACAATCTGTACGGGGAAGGTATCGTAATACTTTCTGAATTTTAATTTCAAGATATGGGTCGATAAAAGAATCCATAAATTCGATCCCTACGGCTTATTTTTTTTTGATAACTTTAGCCATCGCAATATATTCACGTTTGAATCCCATTTTTTCAAATAATGGGATAGCATGATCTTTTACGGCTAAATTCACATTAATTTGAATCTTATCAACACCCATTTCGATTAAAATGTCATTTGCCACTTTGAGAAGTTCTGTGGCGATTCCTTTTTGTCTATAATTTTCATCTACAATAACATTTTTTATATTCCCAATAATGAATCCGATTTCATTCCATTTTACATCTACAAAGCACATTCCTACAATTTTACCGTCATATTCAGCTACAAGGGTCCGTTGCTGTGGGCTAAAGGTTCGTTGGCGTAGGGTCATATCCCAAGCCTTTTCATCAAAGTCAGTTTTATATAATTTGACTAATTGTCTCATTAATTTTTTAGTAGCTTCAAAATCCCCTTTTTGGTAATCACGAATTTTAATCATTTGTCAAATTTACCTCAAATTTCTGGATATTTCCTTAATTGAGAAATCATATGTATTTTTCTAAAATAATTTTATTTTTTTTACAGGTATATTCATTGGATTTGAGGTCTATGGTAATTTTACTTCCATCATATAGGCGACTTTTTGGAAACCTACGTCTTCAAAGATTTTGAGATTGTCTTTTACTTTTAGATGAGCCATTATTCTAATTTTATCAACATTTAATACGTTTAGAAATTCAATTGCACGCATTAAAAGGGCTTTACCGAATCCTTGCTGACGATATTTTGGATGAACAATGACATTATTTAGATAGCCTATTGTAAGTCCAGTTTCATCAGAAGCAATATCAATTAGCGCCATACCTGTAACAGTACCGTTAAGTTCTGAAATTAAAATATGGTATTGTGGGCTATGGGCTCGTATTCTGAGAGTTCGTTTCCATTCTTCTTCATTGAATGGACGACGAATTAATTCTGAATAAATTTGCATTAATTCTTTAGTAGACTCATAATCAGAATCTTTATATTCTCGAATTTTAAAAACATCTTTTTCCATTACGATTGCTGTACATCTAAAATCGAATTTTTCAAATAAATGAATGACATCTTTTATCTGTTCAAGCACTTGCACTTTGATACTATTTACTTTCAAATTCATAAAAATATTGACGGCTTCCGCAATTAGTTTGGTAGCAATTCCCTTTTTTCGGAATTTTGGATCTACGACTACGTTACGAATCAATCCATAAAACTGTCCAGTTTCATCTTGATGAATATCTGCAAAACACATTCCAGCAATGCATCCATTATATTCGGCAATAAGGGTGCGGAATTGTGGATTAAAAGCTCTTATTCTCGCTTGGTGTTTCCAATTTTCTTCGTTAAAATCAACTTCAATTAATTCAGATAGAATCTGCATTAATCTAGTTGTACTTTCTAAATCTTGATGTTTATAATCCCGAATTATACACATTTTATTCGCCCTGATAATTTAAAAGAATATTCTATAATAAATATTATGATCATTTTCTCTAAACCTTTATTAAACACATATAAGAATTAGGTAAACTTAAGGAAATTGGAGAATGAATATAGTTTTCTTGTCTAAAACCATTATTACGCGTATTTCTTAAGATTTATTTAATCTGTATGGAAGTGGGAAAAATCTAATAAAATTTACCTTAAAAAGGAATTGAATAAAGTATTAACGAGATTTTCGGTCAAAAAATTCATTAAAGGCAATTCTCCCTAAAATATTACGAAACTTTTTTTTCATAACTTATCGATTAAAAACTAACTATTATCAAATTATGGAATGGAAAAATCGAGATGGAAATAATGTCAAATAAATAATTGAGTAGAAATTTGGAGGTGTTGATGAGAACGTCACAAATTACGGTTCGCATTGGAATATTCTTATGTGATTGAGGGCAAAATATTGCAGGTATCATTGATATGAAGGCGTTAAAGCAATTTGCAGAAAGTTTACAGGTAGACGTTGTAGAAGAAATTTTATCTTTATGTACAAGTGTCGGTGCAGAATTAATTAAAAGCAGAATTCAAGAGTTTGATTTAAATAGAATTATAGTTGTTGCATGTACTCCCAAAACGCATGAATCTGTTTTTCAACGGGTAATCTATGAGGCAGGTTTAAATAGAGGTTATTTAGAATTTGTCAATTTACGAGAACAGGTAGCTTTTGTCCATCAACAGGAAAAAGATAAAGCATTACAAAAAGCAAAAGAATTGCTCCGAGCGGCAGTAGAACGCGCAAAAGTACTTGAGGAAATTGTTACAATGAGAGTCAAAGTAACGCCATCAACGTTGGTAATCGGCGGAGGTATCGCAGGATTAAACGCGGCTTTAGATCTAGCAAATGCGGGCTTTATGGTACATCTTTTAGAGAAAGAGCCTACAGTTGGCGGATATATGGCAAAATTGGATCGAACATTTCCTACCGATGATTGTGCAATTTGAATTTTAGGACCTGTAATGTTAGAAGTTGCAGAGCATCCTTTGATTGAATTGATAACAAATGCAGATTTACTAGATGTCCTAGGTTATATAGGAAATTTTGACGTAACAATTAGAAAAAATCCACGGTTTGTTGATGAATCTAAATGTACTGGTTGTGAAGCTTGTGTACATGTCTGTCCAGTTTATGCGCCTAATAAATTTGACGTAGGACTGGGATATCGTAAGGCAATTTATCGTCCATTCGATCAGGCAGTACCTAATGCGGTTCTTATCGATCCTGAGAAATGTATTGAATGTCATCTTTGCGTGAGAGAATGTGAGCCAAAAGCCATCACATTTGATCAAAAACCTGAAATTAGAACATTAAATGTAGGAACTATAATCGTAGCAAGTGGTTTTCAGACATATAACCCCATCGGAGAGTTTGGCTACGGGAAATTTGCGAATGTGATTACGCAAGTGGAACTTGAGCGGCTCCTTGCACCAAATGGACCGACAACGGGAGAAGTAATACGACCATCAGACCATACGGAACCTAAAAAAATTGTTATGATTCAATGTGTGGGATCGAGGAACCTACAGAATAATCTTCACTGTAGCGGAGGAGTATGTTGCATGGTAGCAATCAAAAACGCAACATTACTCAAACAACATATCGAATATGCAGATATTACAATTTGTTTCATGGATATTCGAGCAGCAGGGAAAGGCTATGAAGAATATTTTCTCCAATCCCGAAAAAATGGAATTAAATATCTACGAGGAAACATCGCGAATATTAAGGAAGATCCGGAGACCAAAGATCTCATCATTCGGGTCGAAGACACTTTGAGTCAAGATATCATCGATCTTCAAGCGAATTTAGTAGTTCTTTCAACAGCAATGGAGCCCGCGAGCTCGACTGAGGAAATTAGTAAAATTTTGCGATTAGAGAAAAGTGCAGATGGGTTTCTAAAGGAATTCCATGCACGGCTCGATCCAATTAATACTAAGATTCCAGGGATATATCTTGCAGGAGCCGTACAAGGGCCGAAGTCGATAGCAGAATCAGTTGCTGCAGGGAAGGCAGCCGCATCATCTGCGGCAATCCCGATGATCAAGAAAGTCCATGAAATTATTAAACTTGAGGCGATTATCGATCCTGAACGATGCAGTGGATGTGGATTGTGTATCAATATCTGTCCTTATCAAGCGATCTCATTAGAAGATAATATTGCCAAAATTGATACAATACTCTGCAGAGGATGTGGTATGTGCGCAGCGATTTGTCCATCGCACGCCGCAACTTTGCGTGCTTATCGAGATACTATGCTTGAGAATTATATTGATGCCCTCCTTTCTGAATTTTAATCCCCTTCAATGACCTTACTTCAGAAAGTATGAGGATGTAGGGAAGAAGAGAATAAGCAGCTCAAGGGGAAAATTAATATCCTATCAATAATTAAATTCGTACTTTAAAATTAGGATTCGGCATAGTGAGAAGCAAAAGATGAATGTCCTAAAATTATCGCCAGAGGAATTAATTAAGTACTGTTATCAGTGCGGAAGATGCACGGGTATTTGTCCATTAGGCGAGATCAGCTTTTATTCCCCACGGATTCTGATCCATAATGCCTTAATGGGGAAACCAGTAGATCCGCAACGTCTAGCCCAGTGCTCAACCTGTGATCTTTGCTCGAGTAAATGTCCGATGGATGTTATGATCTCAGAATTTGTGAGAGAAGAAAGACACAAACTCAGGCAAAGTGGAATGATCCTGGAAGAAGCTCACTTTGGAATTTTCTCTACACTAGCGCGATTAATGGCAAAAAAGACTTGGAAAGCCAACTTAAATGATTATTTTCCTAAAGAAATTCAATTCTCAGATACATCAGAAATTTTAATTTTCACTGGATGTATGTCACTTTTTGAAACTTATTTTGAATATAAATATACGAATATTGCGAAAAGTGCTGTTAAAATTTTAAATCATTTAAAAATTAAGCCACAAATTTTAAAAGAACAGGTATGTTGCGGACATGATCTTTTTTGGGGAGGAGATTATGAAAATTTTCGTTTATTAGGGGAACAGAACATCGAATTAATAGAAAGAAATGGAGTAGAGCTTGTTATTACCATTTGTCCGGAATGTTACCGTACATTTAAATTAGATTATCCGCGTTACGTGCGAAATTATAATTTTAAGGTGATATCGTTCTCTGAATTCTTAGATTTAGAATTAAAGGAAGGAACTTTAATCTTTCCATATGAAATCCCTCGAACGATTACATATCAAGACCCTTGCCGTTTAGGGCGTCAATTAGGGGTATATGATGCGCCTCGGAATGTTTTGAAAGCTATTCCAGGTATTAAATTAAAAGAAATGGAACGATCTCGGGAAGATGCTATTTGTTGTGGGGTAAGTGCGTGGATGAATTGTAATCTTTATTCAAAAGCTATCCGCATGGATCGTCTTTTAGAAGCACAACAAATAGCAGATACTTTGATTACAAATTGTCCCCATTGTTTGATCCATTTCAACTGTTTAAAGAATGAATATGCAGAAACCGAGAAAAAATATACACTTGAAATCTTAGATTTCAAAGAATTTATTGCAAAAGCTTTGTTATTAGGTTAGTTGCCCATGGGAATAAAAATTTTTGAAGATTTAAGGAGAGAGATAGTCGATCGGAACCTTTGTAATTTATGCGGAGCGTGTCTCGCAGTTTGTACTGCCAATAACGTAAATGCTCTAACGATTCATGAGAATAGACCTCAGTATAATGAAACTACTCCTCAAATTCAAAAATGTTTAGAATGTGGAATATGTTACTTGATATGTGGGCAGATTCCTGAGTTAAATGAGGTCATAGAGGCAAAATACGGTGCAAAGCCTCCATTAGGATCATACAAATATCTTACAATTGCAAGAACTACAGATTTAACCATTCAAGAAAAGGCTCAAGATGGAGGGATTGTCACTTCAATTTTGAAGTATTTACTTGAGAAAAATTTTGTTGATGGAGTTATTGTTAATCAATCTATAGAAGATTGGAATTCAGTTCCTAAACTTATTACATCCTCAGAAGAATTGGTCCAGACTGCCGGAACGCGATATACAGCAATACCTGCAGTCCAAGAGTTAGGGAATTATAGGAAGTTAAATTTAGAGAATCCCCGTTTAGCATTTGTGGGAACCCCTTGTCAGGTTCAAACAATCAGAAAAATGCAAGCATTACAGGTACGACCGGGTATCTTCGTCAAATATTTAATAGGGCTCTTTTGCATGGAGAATTTTGATTACAGGACTTTAATGAAAGAGAAACTGCAGAATGAATTAAAAATTAACCTAAATGAAATTAAAAAACTTAATATCAAAAAGAATTTTTTTATTACACTAAAAAATGGGGAACAAATCGAGATTCCTTTAAATGAATTGAAGCACTTAGTCCGAGAAAATTGTCATTATTGTACTGATTTTACAAATATATATGCAGATATTTCAGTAGGAGGGATTGGAGCACCACAAGGGTATTCTACGGTACTAATAAGAACCGAAGAAGGAGGGCAGTTATTTACAAATCTCCTTTTAGAACGAAGGATTGAAGAATTCACGGCAGAGCCAAATAATGTAACACAGACCAAAGCTAAGATATTATCTCTAATTAAAAAATTAGGACAAACGAAATATGAAAATGGACAGAAAACTAAATCGCGTCTGAATAAGAATGGAGATGATCGGTAATGGCGATGAAAAAAATCGGAGCAGTTCTCGTTATAGGAGCAGGAATTGGTGGAATTCAAGCATCTTTAGACCTTGCCGACTTAGGTTTCAAAGTGTATGTCATTGATAAATCTCCAGCGATTGGGGGAATTATGGCTCAGCTGGACAAGACATTTCCAACTAACGATTGTTCCATGTGCATTTTAGCTCCAAAAATGGTCGAAGTAGGGCGGAATCCGAATATACAATTATTTTCCTATACGGAATTAGTTAAATTGGAAGGAACTGCAGGAAACTTCATTGCGACAATTAGAAAAAAGCCAAGATTTATTGATGAATCACGATGTAAAAACTGTGGGGTTTGTGCGTCTGTCTGTCCTGTAAGAGTTCCAGATGAATTTAATGAGACATTAACAGTTAGATCCGCATCACATATACCATTTCCACAGGCGGTTCCAGCGATCTATTTGATCGACCCAGAAGCTTGTCTATATCTTCAAAAAGGAATTTGTAGACTCTGTGAAAAGGTATGTGAAGCACATGCAATAGATTTTAACCAAAAAGAAGAATTATTAACTTTAAATATCGGTGCAGTTATTCTTTCAGCTGGAGCAGATACGTTTAATCCATCAATTTTACCCCAATTTGGTTATCAATCTTTTGAAAATGTTATAACTAGTACTGAATTCGAACGAATCTTAAATGCCTCAGGTCCTTTTGGAGGACATGTAGTACGTCCTTCCGATCATAGATCTCCTAAAAAGATCCTTTGGATTTTATGTGTAGGATCAAGAAACAGGAAACTGAATAATAATTATTGTTCTAGCGTTTGTTGCATGTATTCGATCAAAGAGGCAGTAATTGCGAAAGAACATGATCCAAATATTGAAGGATATATCGCCTTTATGGATATAAGGGCTGTAGGAAAGGGATTCGATGAGTATTATCAACGAGCGAAGGAGTTAGGGATTACATTTCTCAAAGCTCGAGTTTCAAACCTGGAAGAAGACCCGAGCACTCAAAATATTATCGTGTCTTATGAAAATATTGAAACCAATACATTCCATACAGAAGAATTTGATTTAGTAGTGCTTTCCGTTGGATTTCAACCATCAAATTCAACCCGAGAACTATGCAAGACTCTTGGGATTGAATTAAATGAGTATAATTTTTGTGCAACTCATCCTTTTAACCCTCTAATGACAAGCAAACCCGGGATTTTTGTTTGTGGAACGTTATCAGCCCCGAAGGATATTCCCGAAACAGTTGCGGAATCTAGTGGAGCCGCGGGGATGGTTTCATCTCTATTACAATCTGAACGATTCAATTTAATAGTAAAAAAGGAATATCCTCCAGAGTTCGATGTGGAAAACCAAGAACCTAGAATTGGGGCATTCATTTGTCATTGTGGAATAAATATTGGAGCCGTTGTGAATGTACCTGAAGTGGTAGAATTTGTAAAAACGCTTCCAAATGTTGTGTATGCCGAAGAAAATCTTTATACTTGTTCGCAAGATACTCAAGAAAAAATAAAACAAATTATTAAAGAATATAATTTAAATCGAGTGGTGATAGCTTCTTGCACGCCCAGAACTCATGAACCACTCTTTCAAAATACTATTCGGGAAGCGGGTCTTAATCCCTACCTCTTCGAGCTTGTAAATATCCGCGAACAATGTTCTTGGGTCCATATGTCGGAACCCCTAAATGCTACTGAGAAAGCTAAAAAACTAGTCGCCATGACTATTGCGAAAGCAAGATTATTTAGACCAGTAAAAGAATTATCAATTCCAATTAAACAATCAGGAGTAGTTATAGGAGGAGGAATCGCAGGATTGACCGCTGCTTTAGAGCTGGCAAATCAAGGTTTTGAGGTAGTTTTAATCGAGAAAGAAAAAGAATTGGGAGGGCTTGTTAAGAATATTTATTATACTTTGGAAAATGAAAATCCACAAGAATTTTTAAGAAATTTAATTAATGAGGTTAATACATCAGAGAAAATTAAACTCTTAATGAATGCAAATATAGAATCAATATCAGGTTATATTGGAAATTTTGAGATTAATGTCAGAAAAAAGGGAGAGCTCGAAACTATTCAGGCAGGCATCATAATAGTTGCCACGGGAGGGCAAGAATATAAACCTACAGAGTATTTATATGGGGAAGATGAAAGAATTCTCACGCAACAGGACCTTGAACTGAAAATCAGCGGCGGAGAACTCAACGCCAAGCAAGTCGTAATGATCCAATGTGTAGGTTCAAGAAACGAAACCCGCCCTTACTGCAGTAAGATTTGCTGTTCTGTCGCTATAAAAAACGCTTTAAAATTAAAATCTCTTGACCCTGAAATCCAAATTTCTATTTTACATAAAGATATTCGGACGTATGGATTTAAAGAGCCATATTACGAAAAGGCTAGAGAAGTAGGCATTAATTTTATCCGGTTTGATGAGAATCGCCCTCCAATCCTCGAGAAACACGGCGATTCATTGCAAATTTCAGTGTATGATATATTTTCCCAAAAAGAATTATCATTTAACCCCGATCTAGTCGTCTTAAGCGCTGCCTTTCTACCAACAGATAATGAAGAACTAGCACAAATGTTAAAAGTCCCTCGAGATCAGAATGGTTTCTTTTTAGAAGCGCACGTTAAATTAAGACCCCTTGATTTCGCAACAGAAGGAATTTTTCTATGCGGTGCGGCACAATGGCCTAAATTCATCCCTGAAACAATCGCACAAGCGAAGGGAGCTGCAGCAAGAGCGGCAATAATTCTATCCAAAGAATCAATCCGCGTACCAGGCATTACCGCTCGAGTAAATGAAGATTTGTGTATCGGTTGTGGATCGTGCCAAGAACTTTGTCCATATAATGCCATAGAAATGCGTTATACGGAAAAATTGCTTGAACGCGGTTCCATTCGGACATATCAAGCACATGTACTCGAAGCGGTCTGTAAAGGGTGTGGAACCTGTGTTAGTGCCTGCCCACTTCAAGCTATTAATTTGCCTCATTTCACAAACACTCAAATCCTAGAAATGGTTAAAGTACTTACGAAGGAGGCAGCAAAATGACCCCTAATATCGTTGCATTTCTCTGCAACTGGTGTGGATACGCAGGAGCTGATTTAGCTGGAGTAAGTCGATTCCAATACCCACCCACCATTAAAATTATTCGCGTCATGTGTTCTGGAAGAGTGGATCCCGTCTTTATCTTACGCGCCTTCGAGAATGGAGCCGATGGTGTCTTAGTATGCGGATGCCATATCAACGATTGTCATTATATCTCTGGCAATCTCCAAGCAGAAAAACGCGTAGAAAAAACAAAACAATTGTTAAAAGCCATAGGCATTAATCCTGATCGACTGCGGTTAGAATGGGTTTCTGCTGCGGAAGGCGCAAAATTCGCTACAGTTGTTAAAGAATTTACTGAATTTTTAGAAAAAATAGGACCATTAATTACTTAAAACTAGTAATTATTAATCTTTATTTCAGAAAAAGTTAATTCAAGATTTTCATTTCAGAGAAAGTAATTTTAATTTCTATTTCAAGAAAAATATGGAATCACAGAAAAATATAAGAGTGATTCTGAAGAATGAGAGATTTCGATAATGCAATCAAGTAGTCGGTTGAATACTTTATCCGGAAAACATAAATGGTTTTTAGCCCTCTTAATCGTTATAGTAGTCATAGTTTCCTTCATAGGATTTTACTTAATTACTCCCGGTATTCGGTCCTTTTTTGATTATTTAAATGTAAAAAATCTCAGTGACGGAATTGCCATATATATGGCATTCCAAGGATTCGTATTTGCGTTATTCATTTCATTCACCTATCAACAAGGGATTAATCGGCAACAAGCGATCAGAGCTTCTCTGCATATTGAAGCTAAGAGTATCATGAATATTCTAGTCCTCACAAAAACGGAAGTCTCTAAGAACGTATATGAAGAAATAACCTCTCTTTTAAGGAATTATCTTGAATACTTTCTTGCGGAAGGGCCTAAAAAAGGAGAACAGCTGGATGCAGAGGCATTCCAAAAATTATTTGATATTATTCCCACTATGAAAAAGGAAAGTACTAAAGGCAATATTTGTGATTTAATTTATGGAGCGCTCCAAGAGATTTCAACTGCCCGTAGTCAAAGAATCGCAGCCGTAAAAAGTAATCTAACCCGCGGACAAATGCTAATTCATGAAGTTTTGGGCGCGATGTTGGTAATCGGATTCATTTTCCTGGATATGAATCTCCTAATTCTTGAAACCATAATCTTTTCCCTGATTATCGGCACTTACTCCTTACTTTTAGGTATCATTATCGATATTGATGATCCCTTCGAGGGACAATGGACCATCGATACAAGTGTCTTTAATAATCTCCTAGAGAAATTAAAACTTCAGTAATAATTTAGATCCATTAATATTTTTCTGGAAAAGTGCCTTCATTTCCTGTAACCAATATTTATTTTCAAAAATAGTAT
>SUPS01000302.1 GCA_005191415.1 Candidatus Helarchaeota ASGARD archaeon Hel_GB_A | reverse complement strand
GCCCCCACTTTAGAGCCAATTTTGCCAAATCCGAGTATTAATGGGAGTATCAGCTTAAAGTGGAATAGCGTGAAAAGTGCAATTAAATATTATATTTATCGAGATACTTCGCCTATATCTTCGATAACTGGAATGGTTCCTATCGCTTGCACTACAAGTATTAGCTATACGGATACTCTTTCGGCAAATGGCGAGTATTATTATGTAATCGTTGCGGAAAATGATTTGGTGAATAGCTCGATTTCTAATTGCCAAGATATTACAGTAGCATTTCCCTCGGAAGGTATTCCAGGGTTTGGAATTGTTCCATTATTGCTTGGTTTAGCGGCTTTAACTATGATTTATCTTCGAAAGAAAAATCTTACCAATTAAAACCTTCTTTTTTTTATAATCCTTTACTTGTGAATCTTAGTGAATTAAAGGTGAGAGAACGAAAAAAGAAAAGTTAAGAAACATTTTAAATGAAGAATTTAGCAAGCGGGGCAAAAAAACGGATGAAACTGACTTTCCAGCCGAGATTTTTCTTTAAATCTTGAATATAATCCTCGAACGTATGTCGTTGGAATTGAAGCACTTTTTGACTTCGAGATGTATCGTACCAATCTAGCCAAACGGGATTTTGATTGAATTTCTCCTTTTTTGGAGGTGGTAAATTGAATATCGCGAACAGTTGCGTTATTTGGTCGTAGAAGGTAGTTTGACAGGCAGGTCCGCCACCAATTAGGTAGATTTCCTTGCTATATTTTGTCGTAACAGCATTCTTACAGGCTATTGCGATATCTTTAGGATGGATGAATTCAACACGATTGTACCATGCGATGCTGTACATTTGTTTAAGATAAGAAGGGCGCAAATCGAATTCAAGATGTGGAGCTTCTGCAAATCGGAGAATTACCCAATCCAAGTTAGATTCTTGAACCAGAAACTCACAAATCGCCTTATCGGATGTATAAAAATCCTTCACAATTATAGGGTGATCTGAAGTGATAGGAGGTTGTAGGTGTTGCGTGACACCCATGACTGCGACAGAAGATGAAAAAACGAACCGGCAGGTTGGATTGACTGCGTTTAATTTTTCTAATAGTGCGCGAGTTCCGCCTACATTGATTTTACGAGCCCATCGTTCTTCACTCTTTGGAGGAATAATAAAGGCGAGGTGGATTACGGCATCCATATCTGATAGATTCTCGGGGTAAGTCTTAGGGTCCGTGATATCGCCCCAATGAATACAATTTGGGGGAAAATTTTTCGCAACTTTCTCATTCTTTTTTGTTTTAATATCAAAGAAGGTAACATCAAAGCCTGCATCTAACAATTCTTGCGATACATGGCGTCCTAAGCCACCAAAAGCGCCTGTTACTAATACTTTCATGTTTCTTTCAACCACAAATTCTTCTCTGCAAATTCACAAATACTATAAATTATACTTATTGTACCATTCAAGTGGCACAATTTGTAATTGATGCTTGAAATAACAAGGTATATATAAGGCAAATCGGAGGGTACCTTGTTATTGCAAGGTATTATAAAATTATTAGGGAAAAATATGAAACGAATTACCTTACAAATTTCAAGAGAATTTGTAGAAACGGTTGGATTTAAGACAATTTTGAGGTATGTTGAACGGCTAGAATTACAGAAAATTTATCGTTTTGATGAAAATACATTATGGGCAATCCAGAAATTTAAATTTATCGATAAAGGATTTACACCAGCGGTATTACAGAAAATAGAGGATGTAGGTATCAAATATCTTGAAGAATTAGGGCGTGTGGATGGAGAATATATTTGTTTAGTGAAAACGCAAAAAGAAAATAAGTTTCACGAATTACTCTCTGACTTTAATTTACTTTTAGATTATCCATTAGTAATCACACAGGAACATTTAGAGATTTCGCTAATTAGTGATGAAAAAAAATTAAAATCAATTATCGCGCAATTACCAACCTATGTCTCAAAAGCGGATTTTAAGATTTTAGGCATTTCAGACGTGATACATAAACCAGAATCAATTCAATCGCTTTTAACTCCAAGACAACTCGAAATTATTCGATATGCAACGGATAATGGATTCTTTGAAATTCCACGAAAGATTAAATCAGAACACATTGCACAGAAATTCAATATCACCGTTTCTGCATTTAATGAACTTATAAGACGAGTTGAACGAAAGATCTTCCATACATTTTTTAAAACAAAATAAGTGTAATTACAAAGGTGAGAAAAATGGCTCTTATAACTTTAGAAGACACGCCTTTACCTCAAGAGATATCTGCGGTAGTTTTAGAGGAACCATTTCAGTTGAAATATACAAAGATTCCCATGTGGCCGCTAGAGAGCTTCAATGATTTAAATCTGCTTCTGGTAAAAGTAGAAGTCTGTGGCGTTTGTGGTTCGGATTTCAGATATTATCAGGGAGAAAATCCATGGTCACAACATACGCTCGGGATCCATTTAGATAATCCACCAAATATAGTTTTGGGACACGAGTTTGCAGGGATAGTAGTAGCAGTCCTAGGCGAAGAAAATAGGAAATGGTTGGGAAAGAGGGTGGTCCCAATCTGTTCAAAAGTTTGCGGGATATGCGAGTATTGTACAACAAAAAGGGCACATTTATGTGAAAATACAATTCATTTAGGGCACGGGCAAGGGTGGGGAGATTTATCTTATTATCCAGGGGCATATGCAGAGTATGTACCTGCGTGGGGAAGTGGCTGTTATGAAATACCTGAGAAAGTAAGTTATGAGGATGCAGCAATGATGGACGTGCTCGCCGTTTGTACTCACGCATATTTCCGTGCAAATCATAATTCTGAATTACCACTTTTAATTATGGGAGCAGGACCTATTGGAAATGGTATTGCGCAGGTAGCGAGAATTAATGGAGTAAAAGAAGAAAAAATTATTATTCTGGAAAGAAATGAAATGGCAATCCGTATTGCAGAAAAAGTTGGACTGCAGAAAATTATCAATACAGCAAATAAGGACATAGCAGAATTAAAAGATGAAATCTATAAAATTTCAAAACGAAAAATATTTTCGATATTTGATGGGATCGGCTCAGATTTTAGTTTTGACCTCGGTATGAAATTATTAGATAAGGGGGGAACTTATGTAAATTTGGCTGTTCATAATCAAAAAATAAGGAATTTAAATCAAATGCAACTTTCAAGTGAGAGAAATATTACGACTTCGAGCAATTTCTCAATATCGGCTTATGAACACGCATGGAAATGGTTGCAAGCAGGGGAATTCATCTTAGATCCATGGTATTCTATGGTTTCATTAGCCAAAATTCCTACCATTTTCGAAGAAATCATTAAAAATAAACAAGAAAAACCGTTCTTTAAATTAATTATTTCATTGAGTAATATCAAGTAGAAAGGGAATTTGTTGATAACAATTTTTTCGCAAATCGTACATATTAGAATCCTTAATTCATATGACTACGAGAAGAAATGGAAAACAATTTCTACTTCACCAGTGATGAATTAGAGCATTATGTCACGGCTATTCGAGAAGAATATGGGATTGAAAAGAGGTTCCCCAAAACTGGGAAAAGAGGGCGCCCTAGAAAGCCAATTAAGGTCGTTCCCCCTAACCTGGTCTATTCCCAAGTTCATAAAACCCGGAAGAAGGGGCGAGTTGTAAAAATTGAAAAGAAGGTAATATTTGGAACAGAACAACAAGTCAAAGAAAAACTCGATCAGTCCTCGGTGAGTAACTCAGTCAATACGAGCTTTATCGAACGGAATAATCTAACTTTAAGACAGAAAAATGGCTGATTACAACGAAAAACACTCCAATTTTCAAAAGAGAACGAGCTTTTATACGCACAAATAGATTTGTTTCTTAGCTTTTATCATTTCATATGTCCTCATAAAGGATTAAGAATAAGAGATGAAAAAGCAAAGAAGAAATGGATAAAAAGGACCCCACTGATGGCTGCAGGGATCACCGATCATA
>SUPS01000301.1 GCA_005191415.1 Candidatus Helarchaeota ASGARD archaeon Hel_GB_A | reverse complement strand
ATGAATATATAAATAGGAATAATAATAACAAAATAGGAATGTTTATCTGATTAAACACAGAGATGGTATTATGGCTGCTTCACCGGAAGGTATCTTAGCGAGAATCTTGAGAAGTTCTGAAAGCATTAAACAAGTTCTAATTTGCGATAAAGTGGGCTTAGTAATAAGTAAAGTACTGCGAATGAAACCAATTGAAGGTATAGGCGCATTAGAATCAGCAATTTTTCGAGCAGCAGAAGATGTATGTGAATTTTTATCGTTAGGAAAAAGTGTAATTCATATCTCCGTTTTTTCGGATAAATCCATATTTGGAATTGATATTGGATTAGGATATCTTGTCTTGGTAGTAGAACACAAAACTAATTGGATTCTTGATGCAAAAATTATTGAATCTTGTTTAAATGATTTAGTAAATATGTGGGTTTCTGAATTAGGTTTAGAGGGATACGATTTTTCAATCATTAATAAAGTACCAAAAATTCTATCAGCCATGTATTCAGGTAATCCGTCTAAATCGCATTCTTTTCAAACAGATGGAGAAGATGTAATGCAAGGAATCCTTGAAATAACAAATCCATTATTTCTCACAAATTGTATCACTAATGAATTAGGATTACCTATAGCATACAGTTCGAGTCCGTCAATTGACATTGGTTCGGAAGAATTTGGAGGAACTCTTTTGTCTTTAGATGCGGTTGCTAAGGAAAAAGGTGAGAATGCCACTTTAGGCCCTCCTATTTTTTCAGCAGTTTTTACAGATCAAAATAAGGGGGTTTTAACATGTCATGCTGGCTTGTTAGAGGGGATTGAACCACTCGTTATGCAGTCTCTCTTTGATTTAAAAGAGGGATTTGTTCCAATTCTTTCAGAAATAAATAATATAATTATTGCTCTTTCTAAGGAGTATGGTGATGATCAAGTCCAATTTTTTATTGAAACTGTAGAAAATTTAATTGGGCAAATTTTCCCGAAGGAAGAAAAAGTACCTACTGTTTCTGTACATGCTGAAGATGAACAAAGAATTCAGATGATCCTTACAGAAATGCAGAAAAATATCCAGGAATCAATTAATTATTATATGAGCATGCTTGGAGATTTAATGGAATTAATATCTTCGAGAGCACTTGAAATTCGAAAATCCGTCGAGAGTTATGATACAGATTTTAGAAATTGGTTGGTAAAAAATCTCAAGAATATTCAAGATCCTCGCGTTCAAAGTGAATTGAAGAAATGGGAAGATGCTAAAAAACTCATTGAAGATAAATTAACGCATCTATGTGAGTAGCTCATTTACAAAAAGGTTCTCTCAAATCAATTGCTTTTTGAAATATTTGAGAAAGAACTTCATCGGATGCCCCATTTCGCAAGGGTGTGATAAGATCTACCAAATTATCATTTCGCATTAGGCAAGGTTTAATCATTCCATTACTTGTAATACGAATTCTATGGCAATTCGCGCAAAATCGAGAATTATGGAAGGGTTTAACTAATTCAACTTCAGCTCCATTGATTAAATAATATTTAATCCGGTTTTGGTCATCTCTTATTTTTATATTTTCTGCTTTAGTTTTCAAATATTCTTCAATTTTATCTAAATTTACATGATATTTTTTAAAAAAATGGAAATTATGTGCAGGCACGAGTTCTATTAATTGAAGAATCAAATTGTGTTCTGTAGCAAAGGTAATTAAATCTGTGACTTCAGCTTCATTAATACCTTTTAATAGGACCATATTCAATTTTAAAGGCGTAATTCCACAATCCAAAGCACATAATATTCCTTTTTTTACCTGTTCAATAAGAGTTCCATCATGATTTGTAATTTGTGCATATTTATTTGGGTTTAATGTATCAAGACTCACATTTATTCGGTCTAATTTAGCTTCACATAACTTTTTAGCGAACTTTTCGAGTAATATACCATTAGATACTATTGAAACTTCTTTAATCGCGGATATTTCTTTAGATTTCTTAATTATTTCTGGAAGATCCTCCCGAAGAAGTGGTTCGCCCCCTGTATATTTTACTTTATATATTCCAAATTTTGTTGATAATTTCAATATCTTAATGATCTCATCAACACTCATTTCTTGTTGAATTTTTCCACGTTCGCCCTCATGATGACAATATATACAGTTCAGATTACATCGTTGAGTAATGGAAATACGAATTCCTGTAAGAGGACGGTTGAAACGATCTAATACCATTTCTTTAGCCCGGCATTTAACTGAAAATTTTAAGGATATTATATACTGTATCGCGTTGCGCAGGAATTCTTCCTGCATTTTTAATTATTCTAATAATTTCATGCGCTGGTAGATATTCTCCGTAAGAAGCACCTGCCGCCTTTGAAATATTTTCATCCATAAGAGTTCCACCGAAATCATTACAACCGGCATCTAATGCTATTTGTGCAAATTTTGGGCCCAATTTAACCCAAGACACTTGAATATTATTAATTAGTTTGTTGAAAAAGAGGCGAGCAATTGCATACATCTTTAGATCATCAATACCTGTTGACCCTGGAGCGGCGTTTCCTTCTTTAAAAATTTTTGTATTCCAATACATAAAGGGAAGTGGAACAAATTCTGTGAAGCCGTGTGTTTCTTTTTGAATGTCTTTAAGTATTTGTAAATGTGTTACACGATGTTCAATTGAGTCGATATGTCCATACATGATAGTTGAGCTTGTGGGAATACCTAATTTATGAGCAAATTTTACAATTTTTATCCAAGTCTTTACATTAATTTTATATGGACAAATTTTCTGTCTTATCTCATCAATTAAAATTTCTGCAGCGGTACCCGGCATACTATTTAATCCTGCTTCCTTGAGAATTTGTAATCCTTCTCTAATAGAAATACCAGCTTTCTCAGCTCCGTAAAATACTTCCATCGGTGAGAATCCATGTATATGTAAATCAGGTAATTCTTTTTTTAATAAAGTAATAATTTTTGAATATGAAAAAATATCTAAATTCGGTGCTAGCCCTCCTTGGATACAAACTTCCGTTGCACCAAGTTTAACTGCTTCCTTAGCTCTTTTAACAATTTCAGCATCAGGTAAAAAAAAGGCTTCAGAATCAGAAGGATTAACACTAAAGGCACAGAATTTACAATGAGCAATACATATATTAGTGAAGTTAATATTTCTATTTATGACAAAGGTCACAATATCATCTTTAGTTTGTTTTCTAATAAAATTTGCAGTAAGTAATAGTGCTTGAAGATCTAATCCAGTAGTTTGAAATAGTTTCAGCGCATCTCCTTGGGTTAAATTATTTTTACCATCGAGAATCTTATTTAAGATGGAACTAACTTCTGGATTAATTTCTTTTAAAAGCGTTTCAATTGTATTAAGGGATAATTTTTGCTGTGCTATGGATATCACCGAATTTTTATTTTTTTACAAAACCATTTTCATCGATCAATGATTTGATTTTAGTTTTAAGCAATTTTGATATAAATTTATCTTTTCTAGCAAATTCGGGATAAATAGGAAGTCTTTCTTTCAATTGAAATCCAGAGCGTCTTGTAATAGCTAGTAATTTTTGAAGTGAAGGCCATTCCTTCTCAGGATTTATAAAATCTTTTGTTAATGGTGAAATACCACCCCAATCATTGATTCCACTTAATAAAAATACTTCTAAATTATTTTCGTTTAGGTTTGGGGGAATTTGAATGTTCATTTTTCCTTGGAAAATAATGCGAGTAATGCAAACAATTTTCAACATTTCAATTAGAGATGGAGAAGGCCGTGTTTGCATAGGTGTATTTTTTTTAGGAAGGAAGTTCTGTATTATTATTTCTTGAATATGCCCATATTTCTTATGTAATTCCTTTATTTTAAAAATTGAATCAATTCGTTCTTTATATGTTTCACCTATTCCAACTAAAATACCCGTTGTAAAAGGAACATTTAGCTCTCCAGCATATTTGATTGTATTTATTCGTAATTGTGGGTCTTTACCAGG
>SUPS01000300.1 GCA_005191415.1 Candidatus Helarchaeota ASGARD archaeon Hel_GB_A | reverse complement strand
TTGAAAGGAGTTTTTTATTATTAATCCATGAATTCTACTGGATAGTTTATTGAGAAATATGTTTTTATAGAACTTATTCGAGGATTTAATAACTTACCATTAAATTTCTTAAAATGAAATTATTTTCTCAATTTTAAAGAAACTAAAAGATGGTGGGAATTTGATGGAAGATAAATTCATACATAATCTTACGGTTATCTTTGAAAGTTTAGATATTAATGAGAAGGGACTATCTGAGCTATTCGCTTCGATAATTCGGTCGAAAGAGAATCAAACGATAAAAAATTTATCTAAAAGCTTGAATTTTAATGAAAAAAAAGTATATAGATTAATTTTAAAATTAGAAAAATTAGGATTAATTAGAAGAACAGGATTTCCAATGATAATTTGGGTTGTAAATGATTACAAGAAAAAGTTAGAAGATCTCATAGATAGTTATATCGACAATACTGTGAAGGAGCTAAATACTAAAAGAAATACTCTCAAAGAACTCGTTAAGAAATTTCCAGATTTATCTTCTGTAAGATATCCTATTCCAAGTGAATTTGAATTAATAAAATCATATCAAGATTGGACTTTATTCCTTCCTCCAGATGCATCATCTATAAAGGCATGTACCGGAAGATTCCATATAAATCCTACAGTAGCGAGAGGACAAGAGATAATTGAAAAATTACATGAGGATTTAATCGATCAGTTTATGAAGAAATTAGGGGGAATGACGATTCAATTTTTGTATAATGATAAGGTATTGATACAAAACATTGATTATTTTAAGGATCATATAAGTGAATTTGAAAAAGTTATCAATTTTTTTAAGGAACGATGGGACCTTTTGAAAGATCTTGAAACGAGGGTCATTACCGAAATAATTACTGAAGATTTTGTAATTATTGACAATTCTTTAATTTTCGTACCTTTATATGATCCAACTAGACCGAAAGTGATTGGTGTTAAGAAGGTATCAAAACCTGAGTTTATTGAGTATTATA
Source organism: Candidatus Helarchaeota ASGARD archaeon Hel_GB_A (assembly GCA_005191415.1). Classification (GTDB taxonomy): domain Archaea; phylum Asgardarchaeota; class Lokiarchaeia; order Helarchaeales; family HEL-GB-A; genus HEL-GB-A. The sequence goes on along the minus strand of SUPS01000300.1, from coordinate 2,987 downwards.
GAAGGAAATTTAATGATCTATGGAAAAAATCTATTCATGTAAATGATTTTCTATCAAAAATAGAGATAGATCAAGCCATTTTTAATAAATTAAAGTATTTATTAATATTATAAAATAATTAATAGGACAAAAATATAATCATTCTCATCTTATTTTCCATAAAGATTTGTATCTTCGGCTCCAGAAGTGAAATAATCAAAATCAGATGCGGATTCTTGAATTTTCTCTAAATATTGTAGAGTAATTTTGATGAAAGGAAAGATTTCTCCAATAGATTGATATAAAAAGGGATATTGAGTTACTAATTTGCAAATAAGGGAAAAAGAAACAGAACAAGAGAAAGAATGAATTTCTTGATGGCAATAATTAACGCCATTTTTAAAAGACATTTTTTTTCTTATTACAATAATCTTTTAGAATTTGAATGAAAGGGATATGATTTAAATAATGAACCATGGTGAAGGGAATCATTCCAAACACGATATGAAGCATAACAAAATGGATCATTCCAAACATAAGGAACATAGCAGTCATCATGAAATGATGGTGAGAGATTTTAAGAAAAGATTCAAAGTTTCAATGATATTGACTATTCCAATTTTGCTTTTATCACCTTTAATACAGAATGTGTTTAATCTTCAAGTTTTACAATTTCCTGGCGATGACTATCTGCTTTTTGGGCTGTCTGTGATTTTATTTTTTTATGGAGGATGGCCATTTTTGAAGGGATTTTATGATGAAATAAAAAAGAAAACACCAGGTATGATGGTGCTTATAGCGGTCGCTATTACAGTCGCCTTTGCATACAGTTCTGTTGTTGTATTTGGATTACCTGGCAAATATTTCTTTTGGGAATTGGCGACATTAATCGATATAATGCTCTTGGGGCATTGGATTGAAATGAGGTCGATTATGGGGGCATCTCGGGCGCTTGAGGAATTGGTGAAGCTGATGCCATCGGTGGCGCATAAAATTCAAGAAAATGGGGAAGTTGTGGATGTGGCGATTTCAGAATTGCAACGCCACGATAAGGTTCTCGTTCGCCCAGGAGAGAAAATTCCTTCTGATGGTAAAGTACTTGAGGGAGTTTCAAGCGTGAATGAAGCCATGATTACTGGTGAATCAGTACCTGTTGAGAAATCAGAGGGAGATATTGTAATAGGTGGTGCTATTAATGGGGATGGAAGTCTCACTGTCGAAATCCAAAAAGTTGGTTCGGAAACGTATCTTTCACAAGTAGTGAATCTCGTGCGAGAAGCCCAACAAAGTAAATCTAGGACACAAGATTTTGCGAATAGAGCCGCTTTGTTACTTACCATAATAGGAATATCGGCAGGTTCTATAACACTAGTTATATGGTTAGTATTAGGGCAGGATTTTAATTTTGCACTTGAACGAGCCGTCACGGTGATGGTCATCACCTGCCCTCATGCGTTAGGGTTGGCAATTCCCTTAGTAGTGGCAGTATCAACGTCAATTTCAGCAAAAAATGGGTTATTACTCCGAGATAGAGCTGCTTTTGAGAGGGCGAGAAAAATAGATACAATCATTTTCGATAAAACAGGCACCTTAACAGAAGGGAAATTTGGAGTGACCGAAATCATACCTTTTACTTCGATTCCTGAAGAGAGATTACTTCAGTTGTGTGCCACTTTAGAGCAAAATTCAGAACACCCCATCGCAAAAGGCATTGTCCAAAGCGCCAAGGATCGAAAAATTGATTTATTAGAATTAGAAAACTTTAAATCAATTCCAGGCAAGGGCGTGACAGGCATTATTGAAGGGCAAACCATTATGGTGGTTAGTCCAGGGTATCTAAGAGAGCAGCATATTCAAATACCAGAGGAGAAGCTAGGAGATATAACAACACAAGGGAAAACAATAGTTTATATTCTAATTGATGAAAAATTAGTAGGAGGAATAGCTTTAGCAGATATTATCAGAAAAGAATCGAAGGATACAATCAAGGAATTACAGAAAATGGGGATAAAGTGCATCATGCTTACAGGTGACAACAAATTCGTTGCCAAATGGGTGGCAGATCAACTCGGATTAGATGAATACTTTGCCGAAGTGCTCCCTCATGAGAAATCCAGCATCGTGAAGGAAATTCAGCAACGAGGAAATTTTGTCGCAATGACTGGAGATGGAGTGAATGATGCCCCAGCCCTTGCACAGGCAGATATCGGTATTGCAATTGGTGCTGGGACAGATGTCGCCATTGAGACCGCGGATATTATTCTCGTTCGGAGTAACCCTAAAGATGTTTTATCAATTATTAAATTGGCGAAAGCTACTTATTCCAAAATGATTCAGAATCTCTTTTGGGCAACCGGTTATAACGCATTCGCAATACCGTTAGCAGCGGGAGTCTTGTTCAATGTAGGCATTCTACTAAGTCCTGCAATTGGTGCCATCCTCATGTCGTTGAGCACGGTTATAGTGGCGATAAACGCAAGATTTCTCAAGGTCGAAAAGTAAATTTCAAAAAAAAGAGTTGGAAATTTTAAACGAAAGGCTAAATTAGTTCTAAATACTGTAAGTACTGACAGAGATTCCTGAGGGTCCACTATTTCCAAGGCTGGCACCACCTGAACCACCATTTCCAATGAAGTAATTATTGGAACTGATAGTTGGTGTTGAACTTGTGTAGAGAATTCCACAGGAAATACCACCAGCACCGCCGCCACCATGACCACCCCGACCACCATCGCCACCATTGCCGCCTGCGCCACCATTCCCTGCAGAATTATATCCTTGTCCTCCAGCTCCGCCTGCGCCGCCTACACCCCCTGTACCAGCTCTACCACCAGCGCCGCCATTACCACCATTACTCGTTGTAATTATATTCTGGATAATTATCACATCAGCTGAATTTAGAAAAATTCCAATTGAACCTCCACCTGCTTGCCCGCCTTTACCAGCTTTCCCACCAGTGCCACCTGCACCGCCGCCACCACCGCCACCGCCGCCAAAATCATTTGGAA
>SUPS01000299.1 GCA_005191415.1 Candidatus Helarchaeota ASGARD archaeon Hel_GB_A | reverse complement strand
TTAACCAGGTTTAAATAGGAGGATTTTCTTTCTATTATTGATTTTTTAATAGGGGTGTATTTGAAAAGTGACGAGTATAGATGCTGTACGAAAATTTGCCCAACAAGTATATACAATGGATGGGCTTGAAATTGGGACACCTGTTATTATTGAGGAAATTACTTTTGTTCCAATTCTAAAAAAGGAGATTCCCAAAGAAGATCGAGATTATATCACACTTTCTGAAGCGATTGCTGAGGGGTTATGTAAAATTATTGATAAAGGAACAGAAGTTTCTCATATTCTTTTCATTAATTTAGGTGAAATTCCTATTCTTGTAGAAGAAGGTGAAATTTTCTTAGGGCATGGGACCCAAGATCGTATCTGTGTCGGGACTATATTAGTTCAACCAGGTGAGCAAGTGGAAATCCCCGTCAAATGCGTGCATGCACCACATCATTTACAATCAGGAGCCGCCTTTGGTTATGGAGGAAAGTGTAGTCGAAAAATGCTCAATGAGTTGCGAACGATGAAATATCTCTCGGCAGCGGGGAGAACTCCCGTTTCAAGGATTAGTCAAAGTCGAGTTTGGATGAAGGTAAGAGAAGAGACTGAATTAGAACATGGAATCACAGATCCAACTCAATACACACAGGCAGTTAGATTGAGACGGCAAAAAGCGAAGAGAAGAAGCGTTCAATTAAAATTGCCAGATAATACTATCGGTATTGTCGTTGTTGGAGCTGATGGCAATGTAAAAGCGATGGAGATTCATCGTTCACCGCATAATTTTAAAGTTCGTAAGGAAGGACTTTTGGAATCCTTAGAACATGCCGATATATGGAAAAAGACTGGAAAAGGACCCTTTCCAAAAGCACAAGAGAAGGCAAAAGCCTTATTCAAAGGACTTTCAGAAATAGAAGAAGGAAAGGAAGCACTTCAACAAGTTGAAATAGAAGGTTTGGTTGTCAATTTAAGTGGCATCTCCGGAGAAGTTCTTACCACCAAGTTCTATTCCACCATTTGCCCAAAATGTAATAAACCTAAAATGCGGCAAAAAGTCTGCCCACACTGCGGATTCAAAGAAGAAGTTCTAGAGGAACTAGCCTTTATGAGTATGGCTTAACATCTAAACATTCCTTTCTTTTTTTTAAAGATTCAATCTTCTCGCATCTTTTTTTAAATTATTTTTTTTGACTTAAGTTAATAAATCTACAAAAGTAACTATCATAATGCGTCTGGTATTTTGTGGTGGAACAAAGTTAGTCAATAAATTCTTTTTTGTGATCTAATTATATGGTGAAGTGATATGACAACAACAATTGGATTAGTCTTTAAAGATGGAATAGTATTAGCAGCTGATAGGCAGGTTTCTTCAGAAAATTTTGTTGCCAGTAAATATGGCGAGAAAATCTATCAAGTTGATAAAACGACAGGTGTTACAATTGCGGGATTAGTGGCTGATGCGGTTAATCTAGTAGAACGGTTAAAAGCAGAGTTCAAGCTGTATTATTTCGAAAAGAAAAGGCAGATTTCAATTGATAAAGCAGCTCGATTGGCTTCAAATATATTTTATGGGGTTTTCAGAGGTGGTCGACCCTTATATACTCAAATTTTAATAGGTGGCTTTACAAACAACGGTCGTGAATCGCCCACACCAAAACTCTTTGTGATAGATCCTTCTGGGGGAACCATTGAAGACAAATTTATTGCCACAGGTTCCGGCTCACAATTAGCCTATGGAATCTTAGAGAACAACTATAAACCCGATCTATCCGAAAAAGAAGCAATAAAATTAGCCTTTAAAGCTATTAGAGCTGCCATTGAAAGAAATCCCTATACAGGGAGCGGGGTCGATGCAGTGGTTATTAACTTGGATGGTTATAAGAAGTTGAATGATTCTGAATTACAACGAGTCGTAAATTCGGAGGTGAAAAATTAATGTTCAATCTTAAAGATGCAGGTTATGACAGGACGATTATGTATTCTCCTGATGGACGTATTATTCAGGTAGAATACGCTAAAGAGGCGGTTCGACGTGGATCAAGTGTCATTGCAATAAAATGTAAAGAAGGAATAGTAATTCTGGCTGAAAGCAGAAGTTATTCAAAGTTAATCGAGCCGAATGAAAAAGTATCCCAAATTGATGACAACTTATACCTCGCATTCTCTGGATTATTGGCGGATTCAAGGGTTCTCATTAACGAGGCGCGCGTATTTGCCCAAATCCATAAAATAACATACGGCGAAGAATGCGATGTCGAGACACTTGCTGGCTATTTAAGCAAATTAGCCCAACGTATAACCCAATTTGGAGGCAGACCATTTGGTTTAACTCTTATAATAGCGGGCGTAAACAATTCCGCACCTGAACTTACCGTAATCGAGCCAAGTGGTGCAAAACACAATGCAAGAGCTATCGCAATTGGTCGAAACGATAATGAAATCATGAACTACTTGGAAGAACATTATCATTCCGATTTGAACCTTGAAGATTGCAAAGTTCTAGCTCAAAAAGCCTTTACAGAGATAATTAAAGATAAAAATGATTACGATTTGCTAGTAATGAATTTTGAAACACAGAAAATTACCAAGCAATTCGTGAAACAAAAATAAATTTACTATCCTTTTTTATCTATCAATTGTTTTAAAATCCAAAACTAGTGAAAGTAAGTAAAATAACTATTATTCCCAAAATGGTTCCTGAAATGACTTGGGATCGAGTATGTGCATGAAGTTTTAAGCGAGCCCAACCAATAAGAATACAAAAAAGGTAAAGAAATCCCCATTGCCAACCAAAAACCATAACGAGCGCTGTAATGGATGATGTAGCTCCAGTCATATGCAAACTTATTTTATATTTCAAACCAATCGTGATAACTAAACAGATTGCATTTAAAATCGTATATCCAATTGTAAAGATCAGAAGAATTTCAGTATTGAGCCCCGTCCAGACAGGATAGAAATAATAGACAAACGAGGCACCGATAAATCCAATAATTTGGATTAATAAGAGAAGAAAGCGATCTTCACGAGGAATGGATGCATTCTTAATCCGTTTCTTTCGTGTAATATAAATTAGGGGAAGGAAAGGAATAACTAGATAGAAAGTTCCAGAAATTGTATTTAATAGCATTTCTTCAAGGAGATTACTACAAATTACATCAGCAAAGGCGAGATAAACAACTACTTGAAACGGTGAAATAGTTAAAAGGGAGATAATTCTAGCAATACGTTCTGAAGTAGTTAATTGCACGTTGGATTCTGAATCCATACATCAAATTTTCATTTTAGCTATTTATAGATATTTATTAAATCAAATTAGCGATGACTTTTCTTTGCAAATTCTTCAATTAAAGTAAAAGAAATTTCTGAGATTAAAAATTAATCATGGGCCGAAAACAATAACTCTACTTCCAAATTCACAATTTTTCAAGTTATAACAGGTGCGACAGAGCCGATAAAGCTCCTTAAATTGGTTACTTTTTTCCAACTTTGCTGCATCCTCACAGGCATCCTTACGATGTGTTTTTGGGACAACACCAGATTGAAACGCCATTAATGTAATTGTTTCCTTAATTCCAGGTAATTTGAGAAGCTTTTCAGTTACAACCGTAGCTACATTCTCAAATTTCTCTGAAACAACTTTAATAATAATGTCCCATGGACCCGCAATCGAATATGCTTCGAGAACTTCATCAATATACAAGACTTTATTGATCAATATCGCGATGGCATCAGGTTCTGCTTTCATCAAAACAAAGGCAACTGGCAACAAAACTCACCTCACAAATATACAAAATAAATATGCGCGGAGATATATAAATATCCAGGTTTAATAATTCATACTTACTTCTTATGTAAGACCAGCAAAATGAAAGTTGTAATACCCTTTCTATTAAAAAAAAGGAAAGAAATCATAAACTATGGAGAAGTGAAGAGTTTATGATTTTTCTTTTTTTCTTTTTTTCCTTAATTGAGAGGACTGACTTCTCTTTATAATCTTCGTATCAAGAGTCTGAGTC
>SUPS01000054.1 GCA_005191415.1 Candidatus Helarchaeota ASGARD archaeon Hel_GB_A | reverse complement strand
TATTCTAAAAAGCTTATTGATCTTTAATCCAAATAATATTTTCCTGTTGATCAATGTAAAATACTTTTAAATGATATTCAAAAGCAAGCTGGGTAAGTGCAATTGTATGGAACCTAGAACCTAATGAAACATTGATAAGGACTTCATGTGTTTGTAAAAGATTTTCAATTTTTTTTCGAAGTATGTTATATAATCCAGAATAATTCAATGAATCTTTTGGAATTTCGATTAATTGATTTTTAGGAATTCCTCCAGATATCTTATTTTTTAAACCTTCTGGAAGGAAGGTGAAGCATTTTCCTTCATCGACATATTGATTATAGAGTAATCGCGTGAGCCTCAATTTTTGATACAGCCGTGTAAGACGCCATTTATCATCTTCAGAATCAAAACAAGAAACACATGCCAAAGGGACGATATCACGGAAGTACTGTCGAATTTGTTGAATTTTGCAGGGGTTTATCCGCGCAATTTTAGATTTATATTCGGTTTCAGATCTTTCACGGATAATAAGACCTGCAATTTCTAAATGCTTTAAGTTGAAATACAATAGAGCGTCAGATACACCATTGATACGCCTATCAAAACTATCTTTTAACTGCCAGTAGATTTGGTCTCGAAATAAATCTTCTCCCACTTCATTGTATTTAGAGATACCCCATCGAAGTTCTGGACCAGTTTGGGGACCAAAGAGAAGAAGGGTACGCAAAATAACTTTCCGAACAAGAACTCCTGCGATGATTTTATCGATTTCGTCGGCTGGATCTGGTGTGCGCTTTTCCAAGCTTATCGCGTCCCTTTCAAATATATGTTCATAAATTATTGTCGATGCCTATTTATTAATTTAATCAAAAATCAATTTTAAGTCATCAAAATTAAATCATCAAAATTACCAAAAAGACATTAATATACATAGATAAGATATTGTATTAAGTAAATAATTGGGGATAAAAATGAGTAAGCAATTAATCGAATTCGCGAATAAGAAAGGTGATTATTACGTTGAATTAGCGGAAGAGCATTTGAGATCACGAGAACCAAAAAAAGCTAAAAGTTTATTATTAAGTGCTGTTGAATGGTATAAAAAAGCTGGTAACGAAGAAAAGGCAAATGAAACAAAAAAACGAGCAGATGAAATAGAAATTTAACCAAAATTAATCTAATTTCTTTGAAAACTTTATTTCTAGATAATCGAGAAAACGATCTGGGTCAAGTATCATAAAAAAGAGGAGCTCTTTATTTTTTAATTTAAATTGAGAGGGATAAAGAAATCCATTAGTAAGTAAAAAATCGAAAAACTGTTGAAATTGATCTCGGTTATAGGGAGACATTAATTCATCACAGGTAAGTTTATACAAATTAAATAATTCATCTTGAGAAATATAGACATTTTCTTTATTTTTAAAATAAATAGCGAGTTTTTCTATCAATGGTAAGTAAAATAAATTAATGGGAGAATCATCAAACCATAATAAAAACTCCAAATCATCCCGGAAAGGAAATTCAAGTAAGTGAAAAGACGCATCTCGAATCAGAGTCGGAGTTATATCGAGTCCTTCAATAAAATGTTGATAGAAGGTCTTTAAGATATCAATACAAGTACTAGGACGAAAATTATCAAAGTGGGTTACAATATCTACAATATATCGTGAATAAGTAGGGTTAATTCTAGCAGTGGGGAAAGCTAAAGTGATTCTTTGAGTTAAAATATCCAATAATGCGGAAGAAGAGTAAATTTCGAGTTTCAATTCTAAATTTAATTGATCTGTAAGAGAATTTAATTTTTCTTTTAATGCATGGGGTGGTTTTTGAGATATGGCGATGGTTGAAAGGTTAAGTGATTTTGCAATGCGAAGAATTTTTAGATATAATTCTAAATTAGAAGAATCTACATTATCAAAAATTAAGATTAGGGGAGTAGTATTCTTATTTCGTAAATAGAGAAAATAACTCCATAAATCTTTTGAATCGCGTAGATAAACATATTTCTGGGAGAGAAGTTGAGAATAGAGCTCCACTAATAACCGAAGATTTTCATAAGGAGATTTAATTGACATATCAAGATAAATTGATGTAAATTGATGTCCAGAATTTGATTTTAAATAATTTATAGAGTAATTAGTGAAGACTGTCTTTCCTACTCCACGAATTCCATGGATGAAGGCATTAAGAAGATATTGATCATCTGGTTCTAAACTAGAGCGGAAAAGATTCGTAATTAATTTCAATTCTTTATTTCTATGGAGAAGTTTTGGTGGTATATAATGAGGGTCAAAGAGTGCGCGTGGATATCCAAATTCTGGAGAGGAAATTGACATGATGACTCAACTCACTGAATTATTCAATTAAAGGATATATAAAGTCCCCAAAATATAGAATGAAAGCGCAATTTAATCCAATCAATTCAGAGAACCTAAATTTTTTTAATTTATAATGATAAAGGCGAGAAATTAGATATTTTAGATGGATTCCTTAAAATTTGTGATGAAATTTTTAAAAGTTCGTTTTTTTATTTTTGGAATTAATTTTTACTTCTTGAATCAAAATATTTATCTTATCTTATCAATGAATATAACTTAACGATAGGACATAATGCTATGAGGCTCCAAGATATTAGAGGGAGCAATAATTGTAAGGAAAAAGATGTGAAAGAGTATGGATGAGAAGCTTTCTGAGGAAACGAAGCATGAACTTACGGAATTACTGCGGAAGCTTGAATCGAGAACAGAGCTCGAGGCTTGTGCTGTTGTTTCAAAAGAAGGAATGAGAATAGCATGTGCAGTCGGTGCAGAATTGGATGCAGATGTTTATAGTGCTGCATCAGCAGCTCTTGTCAATTTAGGAGAGACTACATTAAAGCAATTACGCCATGGTAGTCTCAAAGAAATTATAGTTCGGGGGGATGATGGTTATACTATTTTAACTAGTGCAGGACCTAAACATATGATAGTTGGTTCTTGTAAAAATATGTCTCGTATGGGATATTATTTAGCATTACTTCATAGATTTTCTTCTAAGATTGCTCAAACACTGGGTTATGAAGTTGAAGCCCCAACTCCTGCACCGAAACCCGCTCCAACACCAGCAGTGACGCGTCCTACGGCAGCTTCTTTATTAGATACAGGTGCGAGAACGCCAGCTGCTTCTGTAGCTACCGTACCAAAACAACCCACACCAACACCCAAACCTACAACTATAAAGACCCCTCCACTATCTCAAGTACAAGCAGAACCAGTGAAAGATGTCATTTCAGAGGCATTAGAGGTTCTTACACCCCCAGAAGAGCCAGAAACGATAGAAATAATTGAAGAACCAGAACCCATTCCAATTCAGGAGCCCGAACCAATCCCGATTGAAGAACCAGAACCCATTCCAATTCAAGAACCAGAACCCATCTCAACAACAAGTACCCCAGAGAGTGTTGATAAAGGTGCTCTTTTTGAAGCCCTTCAGGCTTTAGGCGCGGAAAAAACACCTCCACCTTCACCACAACCATCCGCAAAAGCCGATACTCAAGCTTTAATGAATGCTTTAAAACCTCAAGCGACACCAAAAACAGTACCCTTCGCGCCTCAAACGTCAACACCTTCGGCAAAACCTGTTGAACCACCATTCGCTGCAAAACCACTTCCAACCCAAAATAAAGGATCGGATGATGATCTGTTCAAAATCTCAGATAAAGAAGCAGTCTTAGAAGCATTAAAAGTTCTTGGATGGGAAGAACCAGAAGATAAATAATGGTTTTTTAATATTGCCAAGGATTAATTTCAAAGTTTAAAAAAGGATATAAGAATTGGACTATATTTCGCCTCCAGGCATGACGACAAATCCCTTTTCTGGTGATATTTCAAAAGGATATCGTCTTAAGGAATGAGCTGTTCCGCGCATTTTTCGAACTATTAGAGAGCGGCGGAGTTCTCCTGAGATCTCTTCCAAGAATAAAAGAACTACACCTTGCGCAATGAATTCCTCAACGCCGTATCGAGTAAAAACTTCACCCACAGCAACTTCTGATGTCATAATAGAAGTACATTTTATTTCTCGAAGTAATGCAGATAACCGAAATATTGCAGTTCGAATATTTGCGGTACCCTCAAATTGGATCCCGAGACCTGCAATCGAATCGATGACGATCCTCTTGGCGTCAATTTCCTTTGCGGTTCGGTAGATTTCTTGTGCTAATATATTAACGTCAAATCCGCGCCGTAAGGCAAAGCGCTCTCCAGTTGGTAGGCCTGCTTTACTTGATGCAGCATCCACAATAGCAAATTTCTTTTCATCTTCAAGTTTTTTAAAATCCCAGCCGAAAAGTAATGCTTCTCGACGTAATTCAGCAGGCATTTCTTCCAAGGTAACAAAAATCCCTGGTTCATTATATTTCACAACGCCTTGATAGAGAAATTGCATGCAAAAAATGGTTTTACCAGTCCCTGCTGAACCAGCGAGTAATACGTTCGATCCTTTAATGAAGCCCCCATTTAAAATTTCATCGAGACCAGAAATTCCACTTTTAACACGTTCGATCATAATTTAAATCACTTCCTTCAATTATTTCTGTAAATTTAAATATTTTAATCATTATCCTACCTCTTTAAATTAAATTTAATCCAAGTGCTTCTCTTCCCTTTATTATTTCAAGAAATTTGATTATTTCAACGTCAATAATATCCGGATCATGACGAATTTCTGAGACGATTTTATCTAATTCTTCTTCATCTTTAGTGAAGATTAAACCATACAATATTGTTCCATCCTCAGCAGTGCCTAGAAAACTGAAATTAGGTCTTTGCGCAAAAACTTTTCCGATTTCAATAGTTTTCTTTACACTGATTTCCTTAATGATATGATCGCCTACTTTAATCTTGATTAGGGCCCCTTGATTATATCCAAAACTTTCAGGGGATATTAAAACTGTAAATTTCTTGATAATATTAGCTTTTTTCAATTTTTTTATTCGAAAATGAACCGTAGTATCTGGCACTTTAAGATTTTCTGCGATTTTAGTATATGCAAGCCTAGAATCTTCTTTTAGAAACTGAATTATTTTTCGATCTAAGTCATCCAGTTGTTCCATTACCTACCACGTTTTTAATATCCTACCTTCCAAAATTTTCTAAAATCATCTCAGCATCTTGGCTTTTTTAAGTGGATCAATTCAAAAATTGCGAAATGTTCTGCGCAAATCGATATAGTTTTATGTTTTTATTGATTCTAATACCTTTTAAAATTTCGCAATTTCATATTGCCTTTTTTTAGATCTCCTTAATATGTTTTTTTTTATCTTTTATAAAAGACTAACATAATTTGGTCGGGATTAAATGCAATTGGATACCAATATCGTTTTTCGGAAGAAAAATTATTGTTCAAAACGAAGTCCCAATAATTTTTGGATGACTGTTGTGAATCCGAAGCTTGAAATGATGTACCAAGAAACATAGGTGAGGGGATAGCCCATTGGAATCCATACGCCCCATGGAGGGCGAATAAACATATTTAAGAGTGGTACCAGCCCTATATTAAAGGGAAACATAGCAGCAGTCGTATTACCAAATGTTTGATTAAGTACAATAAAAAGCACCATAAAGGGAACAAAATAAATCAACATTGGTTTTAATCGTTGCCACATTACAGTTCTTGTGATTTTTTCGATATATTTTTGTTTGCGACGTAATTTTATTGCAGCTTTACGATTACCAGTCTCTCGGACTTCTTTCTCTAGGTCTTTAAATTTTTTAATTTCTATAGAATAACGCTTTAATCTCTTAATATCCATGATTTTTCTCGATAAAAGACTACTTATCATTGATAAGGAGAAAGAGATACAAAGGATGACAATAGATGTAACATAATAAGGCGCACCTGCAAAGAAGGGAGGACCTAATATTTCAGGGTTGTATAGGTCAGGCCAAAGAAGGTAGTGAAGAAATGTATAGGATAGTGCCCAAGTACTGACCCAAAAGAAAATATATCCCCCTATACCTTCAAGAAAGATCTTTCGTTTACCACCAAGAGCCTCAATTTGTTCTTTAGTTAGTACCTTTGCTAGAATGAAATAATAGGGGACTAAAATGCCCCAACCATAAGCAATACCAAAGGCTTGAGCATGTCCAAAGCCAAAAAAGAAGGCAAGAATGGTTAATAGATTACACACTATAGTTGTTATGCCCGCAAGCAGAATTTTCGAATAGTAGATTTTATCTTTGAATTCCAATAAAATACCTTCTCTGAAGTCCTGTTTGTTCCTTCTTTTTTTCTCTTCTATCCTTCTTATAATTTTATATTTGAACTTTACTTATTGGAGATTTAATATGGAAAAAAATATTTTTATCATTTTTTAAGCTATGGAACTTTTAATGATTTGAAGAACTCAGTTAAAATGTTCTTTTAGAAGAAAAAATTTGTCAAGAGAGTAAGAAAATTGGAAGTTATGTCCTCTTTTGATATTGCAGCAATTGTAACAGAATTAAAATCACTAATTACACATGCGTGGATCAGTAATGTTTATCAGTTAAATTCAATTTTTATAATAAAATTTCGAACAAAAGAGGGGAATGTTGAGTTATTAATTGAACCTCAGAAAAGAATTCATTTAACCAAATATATACGTCCAAAACCAAAATATCCTTCAAAATTTTGTATGACACTCAGAAAATATCTCCGAAACCAACGTGTTCTTAACATTCAACAACATCAATTTGACCGTGTTGTAGAATTAGATATTGGACGATTGATTCCAGGAAAGGAAGAGGGTATTAGTCAAAATAAATTAATAATTGAATTTTTTGAAAGAGGAAATCTTGTCCTACTTGAATCCGATGGTAAAGTACTAATTGCCCTGAATTATCGGACGATGCGTGATAGGCGCATCATTCCTAAACGAGAATTTAATTTTGCGCCATCGAGAGGATTGGATATTAAGAATTTAACATTTGATGAATTTACAAAAATCTTTAAAAATGGAAAACAAGATTTAATACGAACACTTTTAGCAAATTTAAACATTGGACCAATATATGCAGAAGAAATCTGTTTTAGGGCTCAATTAGATAAAAATATACAAGTTTTGGATATAACAGATGAAAATATTCAAAAACTTTATGATTCTTTACAAAGTCTATTAGTAAATCTAAACCCAAAAAATATCAAACCAATAATTTACGAAATAAATTCTAAATTGTTTCTTGCACCAATCGAGTTGCTTCAATTTTCTAGTGCGAAGAAAAAGATATATAAGACCTTTAATGAAGCGGCAGATGAATTTTTTAGTTCAAAAGAAGAATTAAAAATTATTGATACTGAAGTTAAGGAGAAAAAGATAGAATTAACTAAAACAGAAAAGATTTTAAAGAACCAATTGAAAGCAATTCAACAACTTCAAAAAGATTCAGAACGTTATAGAAGATTAGGAGATATATTGTATCAATATTTTCAGGAAATTGATGAATTATTGAACTCTATACGTAATGCACGTAATAATGGACGTTCATGGGAGGAAATTAAAGATATAATTGAAGAAGCAAAGAGAAAAAACATTTCACCTGCAGAATTTGTTAAAAAGATTAATTATAGAAATGCAACGATCCTTCTAACTATAGAAGGAGAAGAATTTCCAATAGATTTTAGGAAATCAGTAGCTGATAATGCTAATATTTTTTATACCAAAGCCAAAAAGGCAGCAGCAAAGTTACAAGGGGCCAAACAAGCATATCAAAAAATGCTGAAGCAAAAAGATGAGGTCGAACTTGAAACCAAACTCATTGGACAAAAGGAGAAAAAACTTATTGAAAAAAGGAAAAAGCAGTGGTATGAAAAATTTCATTGGTTTATTTCATCAGATGGATTTCTAGTAATAGGAGGGCGAGATTTAAAGACTAATGAATTAATTGTAAAAAAATATATGGAAAAAGATGATATATTTATTCATGCCGCTTTTCATGGGGCGCCTGTTGTTGTAATTAAGACACAAGGGAAGGATGTTTCTGAGCAAACTCTAAAAGAAGCTGCTCAATTTGAAGTAACATTTTCTAGTGCATGGAAGATGCAATATGGACAAGCAGATGCTTATTGGGTAAATGCAATGCAAGTAACACAAACCCCCCCATCAGGCGAATACTTACGGAAAGGATCCTTCATCATTCGAGGTGAGAGGAATTATTTTAAAAATATTCCCCTTAAACTTATGGTGGGTGTAAAATTTGAAGATAAATTTGCAATTATTATGTCAGGTCCTCCAACAGCAATAAAAAAACATACAGAAATTAATGTTGAAATTAAATTTGGAGATAAATCAAATGCCCAGCTCGCAAAATTAATTAAAGAACGTTTTTTAAAAGTCTGTTCCAACCAGCATAAAAAGCAATTGATCCAGAATTTACCGCTTGATGAAATACAACGCAGTTTACCAGGTGGGAAAGGAGATTTGGCTGATTAATTTAACGCATATTTTTTTCTTTTTCATGTGTATATATAAAATTCTCTAAATCTTGATGAGGATTTACCATTTTTGTGAGTAAATTAAAGATACCGAAATCATTAAAATAAATCTTTGATTTAAAAATTAGGACGAACATATTTATTTACGGGTGGATAACATGGATGAAAAGAAGAAGATCTGGGTTCGAGAAATAATGAACCCGGATGTTGAAGTGATACCAGCAACCGCAACTGTACAAGAAGCCGCTAAACGGATGAAAGAACAAGAAATCGGTTCAGTAATTATAATAGATCCTAATAACAAAAAACCTATTGGAATAATCACAGAACGCGATATAAACAATAGAGTTGTCGCAGAAAATAAACTACCAAGTGAGATAAAGTGTAAAGAAATTATGAGTTCACCCGTAATTACAATCGCTCCGGATATTGAACTCACAGAGGCAATGCATCAAATGGCTACTCAACATATTAAGCGTTTAATTGTTATGGAAAAACAAAAAATGATAGGAATAATTTCGCAAAGCGATATTCTTGAAATAGCGCCTTATATGATTGAAATTTTGCAAGATGTATCTAAGATTATGAATGAACGTTATAAATCAGAATTTTTAGCAGGATATTGCGAGAAATGTGGGAATTGGAGCGATGTTCTTGATGAAATAGATGAATCATTTATTTGTGAGAATTGTAGAACCAAACGTAATTCTTCTAATTTTTAAAAATAAAGGAAGTGAAATTTTTGAGAGTTTCTGAAATACTCCAAAAAGATATAAGGAAGTTGACAATCGATAAAAATCAACGATTAACTGATGCGTTAAATATAATGGATAAATATAATCTTTCTATGTTACTTTGTGTGAATAATGAGAAATTAGTTGGGATGATTACAGAACGAGATATAGCCGATCGGCTCGGATCTAGCAGAGCAAAACAATTAACTCCTTCACGAATTCACGTTTCAGGAGTAATGACCTATAATCCGAAAGTGGTTTCTGATATTTCTGTAGAAGAAGCTGCAGAACTAATGGATCGTTATAAAGTTAGTGGATTACCCGTAGTGGTTGATAATGAATTAATTGGGTTTATATCTCAAAACGAATTAATTACCCTTTGTACAAAATTCACGACTATTTCAATTAAAGACATGATTTCAAAGGTAAAGGTAGAGGTATCTCCGGATGACAGATTAATTCACGCAAGAAAACTTATGTTTGAAAATAAATTCGGAAGTTTGTTAGTTACAGAAAATGGAAAGGTCGTAGGAGTTGTATCAGAAGGTAGTTTAGCTAGAGCATTTGCTAATTTTAGGGAGACAGTTCCTGCACGTCATCAAGAAGAACGGATCCGCTATTTATTAGTCCGTGATGCAATGAAACCATTAGATGAATATTTAACTCTAAAGTCAACAGTTGCTGATGCTGCAAAAATGATGCTAGAAAAAGGAGTAAGAGCTCTGCCTGTCCTAAATGATGAGGGAAAATTAATAGGGATTATCACGAAAGGGGATTTAACTAGATTTGTAGCAAGGGGGTTTAAAGTCATTAAAGAAGAAAATTCATAATAGGTATTTGATTATATTTCTATGATTAGATATTTCATATTTATGGAAGCTATTTAATCAATGAGAGAAATTAAGTTGAGGACTGTTGATCTTATCATTAAGAATGCTAAAATTTTTATGGACCAGCAGGTATATGATGCAAATATTGCCATTGAAGGAGAAAAGATAGTTAAGATAACCAAAGATTCTAAAATATTACGGGGAGAGCAGTATATCGATGCTAAAGGGCAATTAGTTATTCCAGGAGTAATTGATATTCATACCCATTTAAGAGATTTACAGTATAAAGATAAAGAAGATTTTTATACCGGGACTTGTGCTGCAGCACATGGAGGAATCACCACAGCCATTGATATGCCAAATACTAATCCTCCAACGGTTTCAACTCACTTATTGAAACAGAAAACGGACATTGCTAAAAAAAAGACAGTGATTAATGTAGGGTTTTATGGAGGAATTCCTGATAAATTAGAAGATATCGATTCCTTTAGAAAATTAGGAATTTTTGGTTTTAAATTATATCTTTCTCATTCATTAAGTCAATTTGATATTGAAGATTCAGAACAACTCCAAAATCTCTTTCGAAAATTGAAAGAGGAACAACTTTCTCTGTTAATTCATGCGGAGAGGAAAAAAGATATTGAAGAGATTCTCGAACAGAAAAAAGATCTCGGGTTATCTTCTCAAGAATTATATCTTAAATGTCATTCAGAAGAAGTAGAAAAGCGCGCTATTGAATATATCTTACATTTAAATGAACCTATTAATTGCTCGATTCATTTTTGCCATATTAGTACCGCTTCTGGATTACAATGTCTTCAAGAAGTCAAGAAAAAAGGCAAAAAAATTTCTGTTGAAGTAACACCTCATCATTTGTTCTTAACACTGAAGGATTTGAAATTACACGGTTCTTTTGCAAAAATGGTTCCTCCCTTACGTACGCCTAAGGATATTGCAGCTTTGTGGAGAGGCTTAAATGAAGGTATAGTTGATATAATTGCCACTGATCATGCACCTCATACGCTTTCAGAGAAGAAATGTGAGTTTTCACAAGCTGCAAATGGTATTCCTGGATTTGAAACATTATTACCATTATTATTTACAGCATTACATGATGGAAAGATTAGTTTATCTCGCTTAGTTCAATTAATTTCCGAGAATCCTGCAAAATTTCTTAAGTTACCAACAAAAGGAAAAATAAAAGTGGGATTCGATGCAGATTTAACGATTATTGACTTAAATAAAAGACAGCAAATAAATGCCGCAAATTTCTTTACAAAAGCAAAATATTCTCCGTTTGATAAATGGTGGGTAAGGGGAATTCCAACAGTTACAATTGTAAATGGAAAGATTGTAATGCAAGAGGGCGAAATTATTGCGCCTAAAGGATCTGGAACAATTATTTGCCCTCAAATGTGATAGGGGGAAAATTAATTTTGTCGTTTGTTTGTGATGCAATGTTGGGGCGTACTGCTCGCTTTTTGCGATTATTTGGTTATGATACACTTTATAGCAATAATTATTCTGATTCCGAATTATTAGAAATAGCTTTAGAAGAAAAACGTATTTTACTTACTCGGGATATCGCTTTACATCACCAGGCAGTAAAATTGAATATTCCGTCTATTTTGTTATTAGAGAAAACTTATATTGACCGAATCACAAATCTCATTTTAAAACTGAACCTGAATTTAGAACTGAATCCCTCTATATCACGTTGTGCAACATGTAATGCGAGAATTACACCAATTCCAAAGGAGAAAGTCAAGGGAAAGATACCAGAAAAGACATTTGCTGCATTTAATGAATACTGGATTTGCACTAATGATACATGCGGAAAAATCTATTATCAAGGACCTCATTGGATTAATATTACGAAAATTTTTAAGCAAATTAAGGAGAACATTAAAGCCAAAAAGAATAAATGAGATATTATTTTAAATATCCTTAAAACATAGAAAAAAATAAAAGGTATAAGATATGTTTTCAATAGAAGATGGAAAATTTGCAGTAAAACTTGCGCGAAGAGCAGTAAAGACATTCATTGAAACAAAAAGTAAAATTGATCCACCTGGAAATATTCCTGAAAAATTTCAAGAAAAATGTGGCGTCTTCGTAACCCTTAAAACTATAAAGAAAGAAGGAGAATCAGTAGAAAGAAAATTACGTGGTTGTATTGGGTTCCCATATCCAACATATCCATTGATTGAAGCGATCATTGAATCCGCGATCGCGTCAGCTACAAAAGATTCCCGTTTTTATCCTCCTTTTGGTCCTGGTCCTGTGAAATTAGATGAATTAGAGAAAATTGTTATTGAAGTGAGCATTTTAACGCCTCCTAAATTATTAAAAGTGAATAACCCTGAGGAATATCTTGAAAAGATAAAAATTGGGCGAGATGGATTGATAGCTGAGAAAGGACCTTTTCGAGGGCTATTATTACCTCAAGTACCAGTAGAATGGAAGTGGGATGTGAAAGAATTTCTTGAACATACATGTAATAAGGCATTCATTCCTGCAGATGCTTGGAAAAAACCTGATACAAAGATTTATACGTTTCAAGCCATTATCTTTGAGGAAATTGAACCACAAGGAGATATTCGCCAGAAAGATATAGGAGAAGAGTGAAAATGGAATTACCAAAGTTTATTTTAATGAAAAAAATCAAAGAGTATTTAGAAGAAGATATTGGATATGGAGATATTACAACAAATGCACTCATAAAAGGGTCAGGACCAAATAAAAAGGCTCAAATTCTTACGAGAGAAGAAGGGATTGTGGCAGGAACTGAAGAAATTTCGATTCTTTTTGATTTTCTTAATGTTAAAAACATTTCAAAAAAGAATGATGGAGATGAAATTCAGAAAAACGATGTCATAATCGAACTCGAGGGACCTGTTAAAGGTATTTTAGGAGGAGAAAGAACAGCATTAAATTTGCTTATGAGGATGAGTGGCATTGCTACAGCCACAAGAAAGTTGGTAGAACAAGTACAAAGGATTAATCCAGCGATCAGAGTTGCATGTACTCGAAAAACAACTCCGGGTTTTCGTTATTTTGAAAAAAAAGCGGTTTCTGTAGGTATGGGAGATACGCACCGTTTTCGTCTAGACGATATGATTCTAATTAAAGATAACCATCTCAAATTAATTCCAAATATTCCAAAGGTCATAGAGTTGGTTAAACAAAATGTAGGCTTTAGTAAGAGGGTTGAAATAGAAGTGGCTTCAGCCGAACAAGCTTTAGTCGCTGCAAAAGCGAAAGTAGATATTATAATGCTAGATAATTTCTCAATTGCAGAGATTCAGAGAACTCTCGAGCTATTAAAGCAAAATAATTTAAGGAATCAGGTAATATTAGAAATTTCAGGGAATATTACACCAGAAAATATTCTCAATTACGTAAAATTGGATATAGACGTAATTTCCTTAGGATACTTAACACATTCTGTGAAATCATTAGATTTAACCCTAGAAATATTATGAAAGGGACGAAACTTTTATTATCAATCTATTATTTCTTAAAGTAAGAGATGTCCGCCAAGCATGCCGAGGTAGCCTAGAGGCGAGGCGGTGGACTGCAGATATCTTTAAACAGCAGCAATCCACTATACGAGGGTTCAACTCCCTCCCTCGGCTCTTTAAAATTTTCATTAATTCACAAGATAGAAATTTTAATTTCTCTTATAGCCTTAAACGCTTCATTAACTAATTCTTGAAATTTATTTTCGACTTCGATTTCTATAATTTTTTCGAGATTCCCATGAGTCTCGGGATATTGAGGTACTGCAGTACAACTTGTAGCAGGCATAATCGAGCTCTGATAAAGTCCGATTTTTCGACTTAAATCTATAATCTCGGTTTTATCAAGACCAATTAAGGGGCGAAAAACAGGAATTTTTATCGATTGGTTTAAAACGAAAAGGTTTTCTAGGGTTTGGGATGCCACTTGTCCCAGATTTTCGCCTGTGACGACGCCCTTGGCGTTAAAACGTTTTGCTAATTTTTCTGCGATTTTATACATCAGTCGTTTGCAGAAAATGCAAGTAAATTTGGGAGGGATGAATTCTTTGATTTTTCTCAAGATAATTCCATGCGGAGTACAATAGAGTGTAATTTGTTTGAATGGACTGTATTCAAACAGATTACGTACGACTTGTTTTACACGATTTTTGACAGAATCATCTGTGAATGGAGTAAGATCGCAGAAGAGAGGAATTATATTGCAACCTCGTTTCATCATTAACCACGTAGCAATAGGGCTATCAATTCCTCCAGAAAGAAGGGAAATTAAGTTTCCTTGGGAGCCATAAGGCAATCCTCCCGCGCCATAAATGATTTTATTAAATAGATAAGTATTTTTATCACGTATTTCGATATAAATTGTTTGATCAGGTTTAGTTAGATCGACGGAGATTCCTCTGTCTGTCAAATTTTTTAAAATGAAAGCCCCAATATCAGCTGAAATTTCTTGTGATGTGAAAGGATGCTGCCCACTACGTTTGGTTCTAATTGCAAAGGAATCATTCATTTTTAAACTAGTTTCAGCTAATTTTAATGCAGCCTCCCGAATCAGTTCTCGTTCGCTTGAAACTTGAAATGCAGGACTAAACGAAACAATCCCAAAGCATTTTTTTAATTCTTGAGCTGAACTAAATAAATCTTGGGTATATAAATAAATGCGTCCTCTAGTTGGTAGGAGTTTAAGGGAAGTATAAGAGATATTTTTTCTTTCCAGCATTTTTTTAATTCGATTAATTAATATATTCTCCAGCCTACGTCTAACTTTAGTGCTTTTTAGCCCGATTTCCCCATATCTTATTAATAAAGTGGTAAATAAGTTTTTTTTCTTTTCATCCAATCCTTTCGACATAATATTTTGTAACTAATGCAATAGATTTTAAATATATTGCACATATTTTCTAAATAATAACTATCTTCGTGGGATGGCTTAACATTGGTGTTGAATGATAAAGAAAAAGAACGTTACACAAGACAAATGATTATAAACAATTGGGGTGAATCCACTCAAGAAAAACTAAAAGACGCGACAATTGCAATTATTGGGATTGGCGGATTGGGGAGTGTGAATTCATTTTATGCATCTGCAGTTGGTATTGGGCACATAAAACTTGTGGATCATGATGTTGTAGATCTCTCGAATCTAAATAGGCAAATCATTCATTTCACTCCCGATATAACAAAGAAAAAGGTAAAATCTGCTGCTGAAAAGTTATCATCTTTGAATCCAGAAATTGAGGTCGAGCCATTTGCGGTTGAGCTTACCGAAGAAAATATTCAAGATATAATTAAAGATTGTGATGTAGTTCTCGATTGTCTCGATAATTTTCATACGCGGTTTCTTCTGAATAAGACATGTATTGATCTTGAGATTCCATATGTGCATGCAGCTTGTTATGCCTTTGAGGGGCGCGTTCTAACGATTTTACCTAAAAAAGGACCTTGTCTTCAGTGTTTTTATCCAAAAATCCCTAAGGAAATGGAAACGATTCCAGTGGTTGGCTCTGCGGTAGGAATTATAGCGTCGATTGAAATAACAGAGGCTATCAAATGTATTACTGGAATTGGGAAACCATTAGTTGGCAGACTTCTGATAGTGGATGGGGAAGCTATGACTTTTGACATTATTAATGTAAAACGTCACCCAGATTGTCCTGTGTGTAGTAAATATTTTCCGAAAAAGACTTCAAGATTTAAAAAAAGTAAATTAAAGCCTGGACCATAAGACGTCTATTAGGTTAAATCTCCACAGGCACAGAAGGATTCATGAATTAAATCATGCAATTCTTCTAATCCTGAAAATGGTTTTTTTGCCGAGGTAGTAATTATTCGTATAGAAGATGCTAACTTTGCAAATACTTCATGGACAATCAAAGCAAGGTCAGTTAGGGCGCCTCTTTGTTCCGAGATAATACATTCTCGAAAAAAGTTAGGATTTTGAATCATCTTAACTATTTTTAAATTTTTAGAAAGCAAATCGGCTTTATGCACGATATAGATCATATTAATCCCAATTTGAATTTGGACTGCAATCGCCAATAACAATCCGACTATCAAATTTGATGCATATCGAGTCAATTCAGCATCTATTAGAAAAATAGCGATAGAGGGCGATTTTTGTTGAAGTTTTTGTAAAAAAAGGCTTGATTCTTTAAAAATAAATGGTTCTAATTGACCTGGAGTATCAATTAAGATAAAATCAGATGTTAGATCATTAATTTTATTAATAAAAGTATCTGCATTTTCTAAAAATAATTCATTAGCTCGCAATATAGCGCCATTAGGCCCAAGTTTTTCCTTTTTCATTATTTGAGGAATTGTAAAGTATTTTCGTATATCAAAATCAGGCTGATATGGTAGATATTCTACGGCACCTGGATCTAGATTCACAAAACTTACAGATTCATGACGTTCTTTTTTCAACCATAAGCCATAGGCATTACATAAACTGGTTTTGCCACTACCTGCTGTACCTAAAAAGATAATATTCAATTTTATTCACTTGTTAGATAATTTTGGAGTAACGGCTATGTAGATCTATTTTTTAAGACGTAATTCTTTTGATCGCGTTGTTGCAGCTTTTACAGCGTCAATTAATGCCGCACGAAAGCGTTGTTTTTCAAGTGCAAAAATACCCTGAATAGTGGTTCCGCCAGGAGAAGTAACCTTGTTTTTTAGAGTAGCTGGATTAAGACCTGTTTCCAATACCATTTTAGCAGCTCCTAAGGTGGTTTGAGCCGCCAAAATTGTAGATATATCTCTTGGGAGTCCTAGAAGAACACCTGCATCACTAAGCGCTTCAATAGCTAAAAAGATATATGCAGGACCTGACCCGCTCAAACCAGTAACCACATCCATTAAAGCTTCATTTACTTCTACAACTTGGGGACCAATCGATTCAAAAATCTTTTTGGCAGCTTGAAAAGATTCATCTGTTGCATATTTACCTTTACATAAAGCTGAAACAGCGGCATTCACTGTAGCACAGATATTTGGCATAACACGAATAACAGGAATTGGTTTTTTAATAGAATTTTCGATCATGGATGTCTCTATTCCAGCTGCAATAGATATTATTAACTCATATTTTTTATCTTGTAAAGAAATTTCGCGAAGAATTTCTTCAATATGTTGTGGTTTTACAGCAATGATTATAATATCAACTAATTTTAGTAGATTATCATTAGTAAGATAAACTTGGATGTGATATTGCTCTTTTATAGCATTTAATTTTCTTTCATCGATATCAGAAGCATAAAGATTTGCAGAATTTAATTTTGCAAACTCAATTAAGCCTCTAATTAGTGCTTCACCCATATTTCCCGTTCCAATTATGCCTATTTTCTTCTGGTTAATATCCATTCAAATCACCATGATAAAGTTACATAGTTATTAGAACTTCTTCTATTAAAAAACTACAATATGTGCTTCTTAGAAAAGCAACTTAAAAGCGAGCCTTTTGCCGTTGAAAAATAAGTATTACGAGCTTGTTAATTACTCGAGTTCGGTTCCACAGTTAGTACAGAATTTTGCACCGGGAGAAATAGGTTCTCCACAAGCAGGGCATATATTTCCAGCATCAATTGTATCTCCAGATGGAGGAAGTTCAATGGAGTTTGAAGATGGAGGAGACGTGGGAGTGGGACTAGGGGGGGATACTTCAAGTTGTGGAGGGGAAATAGTTTCGGGTTGAGGAGGATTTGGAGGAGGATATTGTCCTGGTGTGGGGGGATTTCCTGGTGGAGGCGTAAATGCAGGAGCGGGGGGTTGCTGTGCAGGATATGTGGGTTGTGTATAGGGAGGAGGATAAGTACTTGGAGGATATGGTTGTGCAAATTGTCCAGGATAAGCCGATGGATAAGCTGGACGCGCCGCTAATTGTTTTCTTAACGCATCCATTGCATACCAGAAAGAAGTAGAAATAACTTTCTTAATCTTTCCATGAGTAGGACAATTTAGAAGAAGGATAGTTTTATCGCCCTCTGTTTTTTGTTTAATATCAGTTAAATTAGACCCACATTTTGGGCACATATAGAGATGCCGAATCACTGTTGGCATCCATTCATTTTGCTGTGCCATGTTAAATTTTCGCTTTCCGGAATGTTTTTTCTGGCATCTGACTTCTAATAGGGCAAAACCCTTTTTACTTACTAAAATTTTTGAAATACTTAAGGGCGTTTGGCATTTTCTACAGATGAATTCACCTTCAATAGGGTCCATTAAAAATCGCCTCAAATTTACCTTTCAAATGGAAAAAATTCTTCAGATTTTCTTTCATTTTAAATCTTAATGAGAATAAATTTCTCAATAAATTGTGAATTTGAATGCTTAAATAATAAACTAATTTTCTTATTCAGTTATAAGATATTAGACAACTTTTTTATTAAAATATTACTAAAAGAATTTGGATCATTACAGATTAGGATTAAAAGAAGTGAATACTGGGATGATTAAATTATTTTCAAGAATGATTTCTTATAAGATAATTATAATACAATAATTTTTCGTTTGATTAACTGAATTAAAGAAGAGATACTTATAGAAAAGGTTTTATTTTGTAATTGTTTTATGATTTAGAATTTAAATTCAAATATGAATATATAAATAGGAATAATAATAACAAAATAGGAATGTTTATCTGATTAAGCACAGAGATGGTA
>SUPS01000298.1 GCA_005191415.1 Candidatus Helarchaeota ASGARD archaeon Hel_GB_A | reverse complement strand
CCTGAAACCTAAATTTAAATAACCTTTATAACGGTTTGAGAGAGTCAGCTACATAGATTTTAAGATAAAATAATGATTTTAAGACAAGGGGATATCTATTAGCAAAAAAAGGCACCCAATCAAAGGTAAAAAATGGAAATATCGGCATCTCGGTACATCTCAAACTATGTACATTTATCCTCATTATCATTGTGCGAAGTGTGATGCATTAATTGAAAAAGGGACAGAATATCTGAAAAAAAGAGTTAGCGAACGAGGATATCCAGGCTTTGAATATTATTGTTCAAGAGCATGTGCTGAATATATGCAAAAAAGGGAAAAATCGGAAAAACGATCGAAATATATAACATATCTCTTATTGGGTATAGCTATTACGTCAGCGCTTGCTTTACTTTTCATCTTTTAAAGAATATAATGGCGGGCCCACAGGGATTTGAACCCCGGAATTGCCCCACTTCATAATGAAGGGTCTCAGGCTCTCTCCAATTTTGAAATTCCGGAGGCCTGCGCGCTATCCAAACTACGCTATGGGCCCATAATTATTTTAAATGCTGATAGAATTCTCGTGGGGATAGTTCTTGAAATTCTTTTGTGCATTGTGTAATATGGCGTCTTATATCAACACAAAGATGACATTTTGAGATATATCCTTGAGCCACTTCTTCATATTCAAAGTTATTGACTGCAATTTCATAAAGGTTTTGTAAGTCAGTAACTATTGCATTAAGAATCGGATGGTTCTCTAGCTCAATTCCTTCCAGTAACTGGGCTAAATTTTCAGCATTACCTAATGAAATCCCTCCACAATAGCCCGAAATATAATTGCCATAATTATCTACGTGAATATGCCATGCTCGCGTCAGTTCCTCTCGGCAAGAACACCCAAAGAAATGTTTCGCGGGATATTTTTGAAATAAATCTCCTAAAGTGTAAGGAACACGCCCCATCGGAATTAGTTCTACATATTGTAGGCTATCTGCGGCTAATTCTAAATAATTTTCAAAAAGTAAATTAGTTTGAAGTTTCAATATTTCGAATATTCGATAAAATGTATCTTGATAAATGATTACATTCTTGCCAAAAATCTCTTGGGCGATTTGAATAGCTCGTCGCGTCCTTTCAAAGGGAATTTCTTCCAAAATGAAGGGATTTACGCTAATAAGAATGCCATTAAGTCCAGCGTTTTTCAATTGTTGGAGTTTTTCTCGCGTTATTTGTTCGTTTTTACACCAGAAACAATTGGTTTCAACAAATGTAGAAGGAATTCCCAATTCCTGTGCAAGCTTGGTAGCTTTCAAAAGTAACGTGAAATTTAAAAACGGTTCGCCTCCCGTAAAATGGAGCCCGTAGTTAATGCCGATTCTATCTGGACCAGATAAACTGCCTTGAATAGAAGGTGCCAGTTGAGTTAAAATTTTTTCAAGCGCCTTTTCAGAAATCCAATCGGCAGACCATCGAGGCGAACATGCATACATACAATGTCTACAAGCAGAATTACATTTATATGAAAGAAAAATTCCCCCCGAAATAGGTTTTGGAATAGGTAAAACCTTCATAATAAAATTTAGCACTTTGCATTATAAAATTCTTTATGGAATGATTTTATGCTTTTTCAGTAATGGAAAAAAGATTGAATGATGTAGTTTGATTCTAAGTTAAGACTACACCGCTATCATCTTCAAAGAAATCCTCGAAAGCCTCGCGTTCTTCGCTTGTAATCAGCTTATGTCTGTGATTTTTCCCTTTTATAACTCCTATTTTTTCCCTATTGACATGATTTAGATTACAGGTAATCACATAATCATCTATGTCCGTCAAGTTCTGTGTGACTTCATTTCCGCATTTTTTGCAATATAGAATAATGGTTCCAGTCTCTTTCTCTTTCTTAGGATATAACAATGCGCCACATTCATTACAGAAATTCATTGTACCACCTCGTTAGTTTCAAAATCTTTGAACTCTAGAACAATTACTAGCCATCGAATCTATTATCATAGTTCATCTTGTATGAATTACTAGAAGCATGGTATTTAAAGGTAACTTTCTGTGAGTCATATAAAGTTGTTTTAAAAAATAAAATGCGTAGAGATAATAAATTGTTTGAGATAATAAAACGATGATTTTAGTAAAAAAAATGAGAAGAAATTTTAATTTAAAATTGTTTTAGCTCAGATTTTTTAAGGATATATACTGTAAGAAAAATTGAAAGACTCAGAAGGGCTATCACCCACCCAAACCCTGGAATACCTCCATTAGAGGGGCTTTCGCCAACTACGATTGTTATGGTGAGAGGTATTCCGGCATTCTTAGCAGTATCATTATATTCAATTATATAAAGCCATGTGCCAGAGGTTGTTGTGGGAATATGGACTACTTCTTGGGAATTATTCGAGGTGGTCCAAGCAGTCCATCCTTGGTTAAAGGTTCCATTAGAAGTGACACGGTATATTCCACCACTCGTATCATCGTAGAGCACAAAAGTCAGATTTGCTGGATCGTTATAATTAAAATTTGCAGGGTCGTTTTGTGGATAGATAAGTGTTGCCCAAGGCGTATTGTTTTCCGGGCTGAATTTCATAAGCCATGTTTCATAGGTTCCATAAACCTCAGTGAAGCCAAGCGTGTAAAATACATCATCTGAGACAGAAAATGTATCTAGTCCCCACTCATCACCAGCAGATCCGAAGGTATCCTCCCAAAGCAACGTACCAGTAGAATTGAATTTCAATAAAAGCATGTCTTCTTTGCCAGCACCAGTCGCATTCGTATATCCTGTAACCAATAAATTATGATTCGGGGTAACCTCAACGCTCATACCTCTATCATAGCTTCCGCCTGCACCAGCCCAAGTTTTGAGCCAATCTTGATTCCCTGCAAGATCGTATTTAGCAAGGAAGAGATTTTGATCATCAACGTCCCCCCAGGTCTCACCAAAACCTGTAATGTAAATCGCATTCCCATCAATATCGATAGCGGATCCTTGATCTTTTTTATATTTCTCGCCTAAAATCCTCATCCAGGCAATGTTCCCATCTGCATCAAGTTTCGTCAATGTTGCGTTCGTACCAGTCCCGAACCCGAAAGTACCAACCACATAGGTGTTATTATTGCTATCAACAACGATACCGTTTCCATAATCGTAGTCAGTGGTTCCCCAAGTAGTATTCCAAAGTAAATTGCCATCGAAATCAAATTTAGCTACAAAAATATCCGTTTCCCCTACTGAAAAATTATCAGTTTTTCCTACAAGGTAAATGTTGTCGTAATCGTCAAAGGCCAGTGCCATGCCATGGGCAACGCCGCCCCAGCCCCACATTATGATTCGCTTGATGGTACCATTAGGAAAGAGTTCGAAAATGGTTGCATTTGTTACGCCCACAGCCTTGGAACGAAATCCACACATATACATATTGCCGTGACGATCCATTTTAATGTCCCAAGCCTCGTCCCAACCACCACCGCCATATGTTTTATTTACCAGCAAAGTCCCAGATGCACTATATTTTAAAAGCAACTGATCCGAGAGGGCTAGCGTGTTACCCGTTGCACCAACACACCAAACATTGCCAGATAAATCGGTACTCAACCCATTTCCCGAATCACAGGCTGAATTGTTCCATCTTCTTTCCCATACAATATTATATGGACACCCATTACTCTGAATCGCTAGTTGTGCAGGAGAAGAATCTTCATTGGCTGGAATCGATTGAAAAATTGTAGCAGCTCCCATGAAAATTATAGCCAGAAACATTGTGAATAAAAAAAATTCGATAATCCATCGTCTATTTTTTGTAATTTTCATGTTTATTAACTTCTTTGAATTAATTATTTTTTAAATCCAACTACTTTCTTTTAAAGATTCCTAGAACGTTTTCTTTCTTTTCTATTCGGGATCATCAACGTCTTGTAATAATTGATAGAATAAGAAGGAAATAGCATCAAGTTTTATTTATACTAAGTTCCCTATAACATCGCCTACACCTGAGCCATTCACGCAAGAAATCGATTTCAGTACAGTAA
>SUPS01000297.1 GCA_005191415.1 Candidatus Helarchaeota ASGARD archaeon Hel_GB_A | reverse complement strand
CGAGCTCTAGAAACACCCTTATCATAGCGAGCTGTTATACCTTTTTCATGAATAAGTGTGCGAATATCATCTCGAGTGATAGCCATTGAAACGTCATCTTCTCTGTCAGGGTCGATTTTGACCCTATTTTTTCCAACCTTTAAAATTTCAGATGCAATCCGTCTTTGTGCCCTTAAATTCATGTATTTTCATCTCATTTTTATTCTTCTGAAGTTTCATCTGCTTCAATTTCATCCAATATTTCCAAATCTTCTGATTCTTCTATTTCTTCTGATATCTCAGCTTCTTCAAAAGATGTTATTTCTTCCTTTTCAAAGCCACGTCCTTCTTCGAGTAATAATTCTTCACCTGGAAGTAAAATCCGACTTCGATTAAGGATAAGAATATTTAACTCATCGGCTCGATCCTGAAGGAGAACTCGTTTGTGTCGTCCAAGAGTACGCGCAAGTTTAACAACTTGGGTTTTGGGATTAACTTTCTCAAGTTCTGCTAAATTATGAACTATAACTTCTTCAAAACCTGAAGGATGTAAATTACGAACCTTTTTAGGGGTTCTATAGCCAATATTTGGGCTCGATATAGTTCCTTTTTTCTTTTTTCGTACTTTATTATCAATACCCTTCGCACGACGCCAAGAAGGTTTTATCCTTTTATATCGCCAACTTTCTTGACGTAGAAATTTTGGGCGTTTCTTTTTCATACGAACCCTTAATCTTAATAAGCGGCTTATATCACTCATATTTTTATTCTTCCTAATATTTCAATTTCCATAGATCTTTATCCCCAAGACCCTTATAGTAAAGGTAAATGCCATCCTGAAAGACGCGAGGATCTTTATTTTTAATTTTTGTAGCCAATTGGATATTTGCAGCTGTTTGACCTGCATCTTCGATAAATGGACTTTCGATAATTATATCATCACTTTCAACTGTTATTTTTGTATGTTCTCCTTTTATTTTAGCGATACGGGGACTTCGTTCCCCAAGAAAGTTTTCAATGTAAACTGTTTTACCTTCTACTTTAACAGTAATAGGGAAATGTGAATATACAATTTTCATTTTGTAAATGAAATTATCTTGTGCACCTCTCATCAAATTTATGATGTGCGATTTTAGTGTATTTAGCAATGATTTTTCTTTTTTACGAGGATGATAAGTATAGAGAGAAATTAGATTATCTCGTTTTTCTATTGAAATAGCCCGTGCAAATTTGAAATCCCTGCTTAGAGTTCCATTTGGTCCCGAAACAGATACAGTTTTGTTTTTTATGGAAACGTCTAGACCAGAGGGAATTTCAAGAGTTGTTTCAACTAAACCGAATTCCGACATTAGACCACCTCATAGACATTTTAATAGACGTAAGCGATTAATCGCCCTCCTGTCTTGAGGTTAATTGCTTCCTTATGTGCCATTACACCTTTTGGGGTACTTACAATTAAGAGCCCAAAATTTCGGGCGGGTAAAAATCGTTTTTCCCATTTTTCAAAGCCACGAACTTTAACAGGATAGCGAGGTTTAATAACGCCTGTAGCATTTATTCGTCCTAGCAACTGGATACGAAATTTTCCAGCGCGTCCATCGTCAATGAATTCAAATTCGCCAATATACCCTGCTTTTTGCATAATACGTAGGGTTTCTGCAATCAATTTAGAAGCAGGTTCGATAATAACTTCTGTCTTTCCTATTCGCTCGTGATTTATGATATTTGACAGACAATTTGCGAGAGGATCAAGTAATACCATTCAATAGACCTCTATGAATATTTTTTAAATCCTAATTTTTGAGCGATTTCTCGAAAACATCGACGACACACATACAGACCATATCTCCGTATAACGGCTCTATGCGTACCACAGCGCCTGCAGGTCCGACTACCTTTTCCAAATTTTCTCCGAGCCATTTTTTTTCATCCAATTCTTTGAATCAATTGAGAGAGAATCTTACATTCTGTCTTTAACTAATTATTTTTTAAATTCTATTTCCGGTTGAGGTAAATTTTCCGATTTTATTTTAAAAATTTTGTGATTTTTAAGGTTAAATTCGAATTATAATTTAGGTTATTGCAAAGTTGATGTAAGATGACCAATTTAGTAATAAGAAACCACATATTCTTTGACAATTTCAACACCTAATTGGGTGTTGAGAAAAATCATGGTTTCAAGTTTGTTTGTTCGGTGTTTTTTAGGAACTTTACGCTTGTATTTGCGTCTTCTTGAGATGCTATATCCTTTATGTTCCACATTAACACAAATATCTAATCCAAAAATGCCGAGATTTGGGTCATAGGCTGTATCAGGTAATTCAATGTGTTCTTTTATACCAAAAGCAAAATTCCCAAGTTCATCGATACTAGAGAATTTAATCTTATTTTCTACGACTGTTAAAGCCCGTCTTAAAAAATCTATTGCTTTTTCCCCACGGAGTGTTACTTTAGCAGTAATAGGTTCGCGTTTCCTGATACCAAAATCACGAATTGTTTTTTTAGCTAGTAATTTAACAGGTTTTTGGTTAGTTAAACTTTCTAAAACGGTCATTGCTTTCTCTAATTTTTCTCCACTTGCGCCAACGCCCATATGGACTACTACCTTTGCGATTTTAAGTTGTCGCATAGGATTTTTCTCCCACATTTTGAGAATTGCCTCTTTTTCATCCGATGTAAAGAATTCAATTTGTTCTTCATCCATTCGAGAAACACCATTTAGCTTGGTAACGAAATTAGTGGTTTTTCTAATCCAATCGGGAATGCATATTCTAACGCAGTTTGAAAAGATCTCCCATTACTTTCCAATGTTACGGTACTAGCATGAGGTCCAAATAATTTAGTGATTTTAACTATTTTTCCCGTAAGACCCAGATTTCGCCCTGCAATTACAATAGAATATACATTTTCATTGAATTTTATATGGTCTAATATCTCTTGTGATGGGATTGAAATTTTTAAAACATCTTTAGTTTTATAAATATCTTCTTCAGCATTAGTGGGATCACTTAAACGTATTAGAATATTTCGTCCATCATGGAGATTTAGTTGAATGTGACCTCCTTTTACAACAGTTTTATTCTCAATTCGGCAAAGTTTAAATCCAACTTCTTCTTCATCAATCGGATGGAGAATTAAGCCTTTATGAGGAGCAGGAATAATCCTAAAGGAAAGATTAGCTTTTGGAATTTCAAGAACATCCATTAATCCGACAGGAAACTTAAAATCTTTTCTTACTATTCCATCAATTTTAATTTCGCCAGCATGAATAATTCGTTTAGCTTCTCGTGCGGTATCAGCAAAATGGAGAAGATCTCGGATAATAATGAGGAGAGGAATACAATTTAGAATCGGATGAGGGCCAGGGGAAGGTTTAACTGTAAATTTCGCTTCTTTCCGAGGAATACCCCAAAAATTGGGGATATTAGACCGTTTGAAATGTTTTTTTTCACCAGTTCGTGTCAATTTTTAATCAACCTCTTCGGCTATTTGTGCTTTTCTTTCAATAAT
Source organism: Candidatus Helarchaeota ASGARD archaeon Hel_GB_A (assembly GCA_005191415.1). Taxonomy (GTDB): domain Archaea; phylum Asgardarchaeota; class Lokiarchaeia; order Helarchaeales; family HEL-GB-A; genus HEL-GB-A. Next base: position 552 of record SUPS01000297.1, on the reverse strand, counting down.
TTTCTTTCGCCACTTATCTTTTTTTATTTCAATCTTCGTTAATACAACATTAGAAGGATGTAAAGGAATATCGAATGTAGTGCCATCACTTTTTTCAATTGAAGCACCTTCAATAAAAATTTGGACTTTATCGCGATCGATTTTAGAAACTTTACCTTCCATATCTTTGAATTCACCTCGTACGACAAGAACAGTATCGCCCGTACGGATAGTCATCTTTTTTATACCATATTCCGCTTGCATATCTTCATGTAATTTAGCATTCATCAGTTTATTTTTCTTGTGAGAAGGGAGATTATATAGTCTTTTCCGCTGTTTTCGTGGAGATTTAGTTTTACCTTTTTTCTTTGCTTGCATTTTTCGTCCCAATAATTTTATTCAATTATACAACCATACTTGCAACACTTGCTAATCGCGGCCATCGTTCTGCCGCTTCTTTAGCTACAACACCTCGTATTTCAGATCCCTTGGGATCTCCAAGCGGAGATGTGATTACAGCAGCATTATCCTCAAATTGTATCCATCTTCCATCTGCACGTTTGTAAGGTTTTC
>SUPS01000296.1 GCA_005191415.1 Candidatus Helarchaeota ASGARD archaeon Hel_GB_A | reverse complement strand
GCTATAATACTTACGCAATTAATAAAAATTGTCAATTTATGCATAAAAATTTTCTTCGGAGATTTTCCTACTACCATAATTCGATAAACCCAAGATGTATTGAAAGATCGTATGGCAACAAACAGTGAAAGTGTCAATACTACCGCAAATCCAATTGATCCAACTATCGGAAAATAATACTGAACTTCTATCGGAATAATGAATAAGAATAGGTTAATCAATATAGCAAGAATACCTATTGAAACTATAATTCGGCTTTTAATAGATTGAATAAAACTTATTATTAAACCGATTAAGAAAAAAGAAACAATTATTGCAATCTCTACTCTTAATACGGAATAAATAATCTCTATACCTAAAAAATCATAGAATACGAGACTTATTGGTGCAAGGACACTCCAAATTAATGTTATTAGGGAGAAAAAAAGAAATTTAGGAGTAGCTAAAATCAAAAACCCTTTAATTACATTGTTTTTCAAAAACCAAGCTAGCGAGCGTTCTACATAAGACATGAAATCTCATTCCCGTTATTGATAATTATATGCTTAATTTACAATATGAGAGATTTTATCCCTTAATATTTTAATCCTAAATTAGCTGAATATAAAAATTTTAAACTACTTATTCTTATTATTGGCTTATTTAAAGGTAAAGTTTTATTATAAGGTGAAAAATATTTCAGTCAAAAATTTTGAATTTCCTCATTTGTATTATAAATATCTATGGTTACTTGGTCAATTCGTTCAACATTCATTACTTTATCTCCAAGGAATAGATATTCCCGAACCTCCTGAATTAAAATCGCTCTATCCTGATAAGAGTCCAGCAGAACTAATTAATCTTCACCGAGATTTATATGGCTGCAAATTTAACTGGAAGACAGGCATGTTAATCGTGAAATATGGTAAAAATCAATTTGATATTTCTATAGAAGCTAAGGAAATAATTATCAATAATGTGAGTGATAAATTATCCGATTGTATTGGTTTTGATGATAGGGGATTTGATTTTAATAGAGCCTGTAAAAGTGCCATAAGAAAAATCATCGAACTTATCACGAATGGGCAAAAACAACCAATTTAATCTAATTTTTTACTTTTTTTCTCGTGGGAATAGTTTTCGCGCACCAGTTGGGCAACCAGTAGCACAGAGTCCACAACCTTTACAATTGGCTTCAATCGTTATGGATTTATTATTCTGGATCTCGATCGCATAGAATTTACAACGTGAAACACACGTTCCACAACCATTACATTTATTTATATCTACCTTTGCAATGAAATTAGATGGTTTAATAAGGTAAAAAGGGTCGCCATATTTTTTAATATGATTTTCAAATCGTTTGTAAGATGATAAAACTGCACAACAACAATCGCAGCAATTACAAATTACATAGAAGAATTCAGGTCCTGGAAAATGGATTAGTTGATGGACAAGTCCATATTCATCTGCTTTTCTGAGTACATTTTCTACTTCTTCAATGGATATATACGAGAAAATTTCACTCTGTTCAAGTTCTTTAATATATTGTCCAGATCCCATTATAAGACAGGTATTCACGGGAGCTTTGCATCGGTGGTCATGATATACATTAGTCCTACAAAAGCATGGAGTTACACCCAAAATACCTGCCCTCTTTGCAATTTCTATTATTTCTTGGGAAGTTGTTACCTCAATAGAAGGATGAATAGCCTCTTTAATAGGAACAACAATTCCTCCCCAAAGATGGCTAGTCTTTTTGTAAAAATAATAACGTATGTTTTTTAAGAAAAACTTTTCTAAAAATCGAATGAGAAGGAGCATAGGTATTTCAAAATATCTTCCGAAAACAACGCCTAATTTCTTCTTTAGCTCAATTAATTTACTCATAAGAATCACACTGATTTACTGCAAAAATTAAGAAGGATTATGAAGATAAAAAATTAATTGAAATGATGAATTCTGGATTGTTAGATTTGGTTGTGTTCTAAAGTGCGCGTAGCAGTTTTAAATTCAGATCGATGCAAATCGAAAGACTGCGGCAAAGAATGTATAAAATATTGCCCAGTAGTCAGGACTGGGGTTGATTGTATATATATTAAGGATGATATGAGGTATCCCCACATCGTGGAATCATTATGTCAAGGGTGTGGTATTTGTGTGAAGAAATGCCCATTCAAAGCCCTGAGTGTAGTTAACATCCCTGAAGAATTAAAGACTGATTTTATTCATCGATATGGAAAGGATACCTTTGTATTATTTCGACTTCCCCCTCTTATTCCAGGAAAGATAGTTGGTATAATTGGACCAAATGGTGCTGGAAAATCTACAGCTTTAAAAATATTAGCAGGAGAAATTAAACCAAATCTTGGAAATTATGACGATCCACCTGACTGGGATGAAATTATCAGACATTTCCGTGGATCTGAATTACAAGCTTATTTTCAACAATTGTCTGAAAATCAGCTTCGAGTAATTGCGAAACCCCAATATATTACAAATCTACCAAAAATTGTTTCTGGACAAGTTTCAGAATTATTGGAAAAAATAGATGAACGTGGAATGTTAAATGAAGTGAAGGAAAAATTAAGCTTAGAAAAAATCTGGGATCGCGATATCAAGGTCCTTTCTGGAGGGGAATTACAAAGAGTAAGTATTGCAGCAGCTCTGCTTCGAGACCGTGAAGTATATCTCTTCGATGAACCTAGTAGTTTTTTAGATATTCGAGAACGACTCGAAATGGCTAAATTAATTCGCAATTTAGTAGAGCAGGATAAAAAGCTTGTTGGCGTAGTAGAACATGATTTAACTATCTGCGATTATATTACGGATTTAATTTGTATTTTATATGGTGTCCCAGGCGTTTATGGGATTGTTTCTCACGTTCATAATACAAACGCTGGACTGAACTTATATCTAAGAGGTGAACTTCCCTCTGAAAATGTTAGATTTAGAAATGAGCCAATCGTTTTTGACCTTACTCCTGAAGTGACTTATGGATGGAAATCCAGCGATATTATGCTTGAATATCCAGAACTATCAACAAAGCTTGGTAATTTTACTTTAAATGTAGCACCAGGAAAACTACATAGGGGTGAAGTTGTCGGTTTAGTAGGACGGAATGGCTTGGGAAAGACTACAATGCTGAATTTGTTATCAGAACATGTAACTCAGCAAGAATTATTAACACAACAAAATCAAGAACCAGAAGAGAATGAGAAAAAAATCGATGAACAAAAAGAAACTGATAAACCGTCTGAATCACAACCAACAAAAATTAAAATAGCTGTGAAACCACAACATTTAAAGGTTGATTATGATGGAACTGTTGAGATGTTTTTAAAAGAAGTTGCTGGGAAAACATTTCATACATCACTCTATAGAACAGAAATTATTCGCCCATTTGGATTAGAAAATATTTTGGATCATTATCTAAAAGATCTATCTGGTGGCGAATTACAAAAAACTGTAATTGCTAAAACATTATCACACATGGATGCAACCATAATTTTCATGGATGAACCATCTGCATTTTTAGACTCAGAATCGCGACTTATTATTACAAAAACTATTAAAAGGATCGTTAAAAACCGAAAAATTTCAGCCTTTATTGTGGAACATGATATTTTAGCAATAGATTTTCTTTCAGATAGCTTAATTGTATTTTCTGGCACCCCTGGTATGAGAGGACTCGCCTCAACACCGGTCAATTTACGCTTTGGCATGAATAAATTTCTGAAAGATGTTCAAGTAACTTTCCGGCGTGATGCAAAATCTCTCCGTCCCCGTGTAAATAAGATGGGGTCCGAACTTGACCGAAAACAAAAGGCTATGGGTGAATATTATTATACTTCTGTTAAAAAATAATATTCATTTTTAAATTATTGCTATGTATTCTTTTTTTGACATAGTGTAACAAATTTCTCTAATTATTATCCGATAGTTAAGATATAATCGGTGTTAATTCATGAATTAAAATGAAATTACTCGTCCAAAACCTTTATATTTAGTTAAAAAATTGTAATATCAGTATACGATATCGTAAACTGATACTATGTTAAGAGAA
>SUPS01000295.1 GCA_005191415.1 Candidatus Helarchaeota ASGARD archaeon Hel_GB_A | reverse complement strand
TCGCTTTTTGTTATAAATCCAATAATCTGAATCTATGTTTTTCTTGAAATTTTTTGGTACCTCTAACGCTAGAGAATCACAAGGATATGGAACTCCCTCCACTCCAATCTGAGGACCGAAAGAGACGTCAAAGGTTTCAGGAAAATGGTCCATTAACCATTCATAAGCAAAATTTTCTAGTGCCTTCAGGAATAATTTGTGATTCGTAAAAAGTCCTGTTAATTTCGAGGAAAAAGAACTACTATCTAAAAGACTCAAAGTCTTAATGAGGGTTGGCCAGGGATGATAAATGAACCAAAGATCATTCAAGCCGTAAACGCGCTTTGCATTGAGCCCTCGCCATAAACACGTCATATCTTCAAATGGTGACATTTCTACGAAGAAGTTTGTCAGTCCTGACGACCATGCTAAGCACACTAAATAAGCTGCCGAGCTATATTGAGGCATCCTCTCATTCCGAATATCTCGAAATATATCAATTAAGTAGCTAGCTTTTTTCTGAAGATTGCCCTTAACTCTTTTAGGAATTTCAAAGAGACGGTATCCAAGTTTCATATGCCTTCTTTGCATCACATCATCGCCCTGCTTTACCACAAACCAATCAACTGGGATGCCTCCTTCGGTGTGTATATTACAGCCAAATAGGAGTTCATGCGTGAAATCATCAATGCAAAAAAACGTTGTTGAAACACTATCCCCATAAAGAAGCTTAATGGCTCCTGGTTGTAAATCTGTTCTGCAAATAAATATGTTTGGCAAAGCCAAATAGCTAAAAGTTGCTTCAGCTTGTTTCTGAGGGATTTTACCATCAATAATATCTTTTGAAACGGCTATCATTTCATCAAGTCGGCATTTTTCCATCTCATAAACGACTTCATTGAATTGTAGAAAAAAATTCTGCATATAAGTAAATCCCAGTTCCTTAAAAATTCGCCAAACCCAGCGTCCTAGTCCTAAATGATATTTATTAATAAAAGAATCATCGAAATCACTTATTAAATGCATATTTAGCACCAATTCAACGCATTTTTATTGATTTTCTCCTTTTTCTTTCGCGATCTGAACCCCTAATTCTAGAAAATTCTTTGGAATTTCTCCCCTCTTGATATGAACCAATTTTCTAGCATTACCTTCGCAGGTAATTGTGCATAAGCCACATCCGACGCAACGATCTAAATCCACACTGGCTATAGACCGATTTAAGTTTTCATCAAAAATTAAAGAATTCGCTTTGAACACACATCGTTCAACACAAATTCCGCAACCTACGCATGCATCTGGGTCTATTTCTACTTGAAAATTAGCCGGCATTACGGCAGCAGGCTTTTTAAATTCCAATAATCCCCGCAAACCTACACAACAACAATCACAACATGCACAAACCACTAAAATTTTCTCTTGTGAATTTGTTGTCATTAAAATAAGTCCATCTTCTTGATACTTTCTTAATAATTTTAATGCTTCCTCTACTGTAATAGCTCGTCCATATCCTTGTTCTTGAAAAAAAAGTCCTGTATTTCCAAAAGTTATACAACTTTCCTCCACCGGATGGTTACATCGTTTTTTCCCAATTAATTCCATTCTTCGACGACAGACGCATGGAATAATCGTCAAATCTTTCATAGATCTGATCAGGCCTGAGACCGTTTCGTAGGACAGAATTTCACCCCCTCCTTTAATTTCTTCATCTACTGGAAGCACTCGATAGATTCCCGTTTTGGTTCCTCCAAAAGCTTCATCGATAAACTCCGAATCAAACCAGTTCATAGCTAATTCTGCCATCTTTTGTAATTTTTGAGAAGTTTCTAATTGAAGAAATGGATAATCAAATAGATTTGCCGCATTAAAAATGGCAAATTTCAACTTGCCCTGTTTTTTATAACGAAAAATTTTCCCCCTATCCGCTAGATCATTGAGAATTCTTTCTGTTTCTTCTTTACTTTTATTAATTTTCTTTGCAATCTTAGGAATTGATTCTAAAAAGAATTCTAAATGAGAAATTATTTTCGCTTCCTCAGGTGTATAAAGCATTTCAAGCAATTCTAGAAAAGAAGGTGGAAAATCTACACCTTTCTTTTTCACTCCAATTGGAAATGAATCCAATTTTTCTGCAAGCTTCAAATATACTTCATTCGTCATTTAATTTTCACCTTTTGAAAGTCTAAGGATAAAAATTGAGGCATTCCTCCAAACCTAATTCCATTAGTTTTTCACGCGTAGGGATACCTGTTCCAGGATCCCAACCTCGTTCTCGATAATAATCTTCAATTAATTGAATTACATCTTCTTTACTTAATTTTTTAGTTTTATAATAATCCATTAAATAAATTTTTGGCTTTTCTCCTAATGGCTCTGAATAGATCCGCTCAGGTAATTTATCATCTTTTTTAGAAAATCCCTCTCTTACATTTAACATTTTCTGGAGATTGGTTATCCGTTCGCCTGCTAAGAGTAGATCTTCTTTTGTACAATTTAATCCTGTGAGTGCTTGATAGATTATTGTCAATTTGTCAATGTTATAATGCATTGCGATTGGATGTCGAAAACAAATTCCTAATGCACTCATAATGGCATAATAATCTTCAATATACCTTGTAAATCTTGCCACATTAAATTCAGGCTCAAACACTTGCGAAATTACCTCTTTTTTTACTCCCATTCGTGCTAAATGCTTTTTTAATTTCTCTGGAGGGCGATTTGGAATAATTGTTGGTGATAGAGCAGGAACTACATGTGCCCCACTCCGAGGATTTACAATTTGTTCAAATGCTTCAGCACTAAAAACGAATCTAGGGTCGAAAATTATTTCGCCCCCTTTGATCTGGATTGCATAGTTCTGAGAGCCCCGCTTTACTCGCTCAATCATTCCAAGCCACCCATCTGCTATCACGTTGCCGAAACCTTGTCTGTTTTTAATTTTATCCGCTAAATCGAGGAATGTCTTGAGATCTCGTTGAAGAACCTCCCCATCGGTATCATCATCATTGATAATGCCCTGTTCATATAAATCCACAGCAAAATCTACAAGACCAACCATTGCCAAGGCATCCATTCCATAATCATCCATTAAATGAATACAATAAACTCCTTTACGATGATCTTGTAAATCTAATCGCGTACTAACTAAAGCTGCTGTGGCATAAGAACTCGTACTTGTTATTAATCCTTCATATTCACCGTCTTTTATTTCTAAAGTGCATTTACATCCGATAGGACAGGATGGACAGGCTAACGGATTTCTTTTAACCTTTTTATATTTCTTAACCCCATAAAGTTTCGCCGCTTTTCCCATCGGATATAATTCCCTCCAATTCTTAATTGGAAGTGTAATCATGTCTGGAAAAGAACCCCATGAATATAATGTTCCCTGTTCTGTCCATCGCGCTCTATATGCATAGCCAATAATTCCTTTCAGAATATTATTTGTGATTTCTTTAAACTGAGCCGAATTTGAAGGAACGATTCCTTTATCACCATAAACTGCGATTGCCTTTAAATTTCTACTCCCCATAAGCGCCCCCAATCCCCCTTTCCCTAATGTTCCAATTTTATCGACTAAAGTAAAGGCAAAATGAACTCTATTCTCACCTGCAGGCCCTATAGATATTACTGAATATTCCCTTCCATTTACGTTCCATAGAATATCCGTTGTTTCATTTATGCCTTTCCCCCATAAAAAATCCGCATCAAGGAATTCTACCTGTGAATTGGTTATTTTCAGATAAATTGGATTTTTCGCCTTCCCTTTAATGATTAAATGATCAAATCCCGCATTTTTTAGAAGATATCCAAATCCACTTCCAGCTGCAGTTTGTACAGTTCTAAACATAGGTGATTTTGTTGTAACAAATATCTTAGAGGAACCTGGAGCTGCTGTGCCTACGCAAGCCCCTACCCCTAAAATTATCGCATTATCCTCATCAAATGGATCTGAACGGGGTTTAATATAATTTAATGCTAAATATTGATTAATCCCAAAGCCACCTAAATATTTCGGGATCAAAGTTGCCTCAAGAGGTATTCTTTCAAAATTTTCCGTTGAAAGGTCGATATTTAGAATTTCACCTGCAAATCCTT
>SUPS01000053.1 GCA_005191415.1 Candidatus Helarchaeota ASGARD archaeon Hel_GB_A | reverse complement strand
GTAATTCACTATATTGGAAATCAATTAAGATATCTTGGTCCAGATGAACGATCAATTGGTATGTTGCTAATGAAAGCACTCGAAAAGAGAAAATTTTTGAATAGATTTTTAAAAAAGCAATCAACACCGGGGATTTGGATTGAAAAAAAGAATATAGATAATTTATTTTTAAACATAAAACAGGATTGTCTGGTATATTTTACGGAAGAGAGTTTTGAAATAGAAAAAGTTAAAGAAATTCCAGATGAATTGATTCTAATAATACCAAAAATTAGGAATTTTCAGGTGAAATCGCATTCTATTTTTAGAGATCTTAAATTTCTAAAGTTTGGTGTAGCAGATCTTCCGAAAAGTATGAGAACCTATTTAACAATTTTGAAATTTTATGCATTTATTGATAAAATAAGCTAAATTTACAAAATTAAAGGTTAGAATTTCATCTTTTTCAGTCCAGGTATTTTACCTTTTGGGAATCCTGGTGGGGCGCCCTTTGGGAATCCAGCAGGAATTCCTTTTCGAAAACGACGTTCTTTACCAAATTTTTTCATCATTTTTTTAAACATATTGTATTGTTGAATGAGTTCTTTTACATTTTGAGGATTAGTACCTGACCCTCTCGCTATTCGGTTTATCCGGGACCTATTAATTATTTTAGGATCGTTTAATTCTTTCTCAGTCATAGAATCCATAATATATTTCCATTGATCAAGTTTTTCTTCAGCAATTTCAGTAAAACCATCAGGAAGTTTTCCACCTAAACCTAACATTTGAAGAAGTTTACTAACTGGACCCATTTTTCGCACAGATTTCATTTGTTCATACATATCTTTTAGTGAAAAGCGTCCAGATAAGAATTTAGTTTGTAAATCTTTTGATGGTGAAATTTCGGCTTCTTTAACTTTCTCAAGAATCATATTAATATCCGGAATACCAATTAATCTGCCGACATAGCTCTTAGGATCAAATTTTTCGATATCATCTACGCGTTCTCCAGTTCCAATAAACTTAATCGGTGCACCGGTTGCGGCTACTGCAGAGAGCGCGCCTCCACCTTTTGCTGAGCCATCTAACTTAGTTACGAAAATTGATCCAATTTCCGTTGCTTGATTAAATGCAAATGCTTGTTTCGCGGCTTGTTGTCCTAATGTACCATCAATTACTAGGATTATTTCTGTAGGATTGATAGTTTTAGCAATTTTAATCATTTCTTTCATTAAATTTTTCTCATCTTTGTGGCGTCCCGCGGAATCGACAATTATTACCTCGATCTGTTTCTCTTTAAAGTGTTTTACACCTTTTCTCGCGATAAGAACACTATCATTAGAATCGGGTTCACCGTAGATAGGTACATCTATTTGTTCGGCAAGCTGGGATAATTGATCATATGCGCCGGGTCGATAAGTATCAGCACAAACTAGTGCAGTTTTAAACCTTTTTCTCTTAAAATATAGGGCTAATTTTGCAGCTGAAGTCGTTTTACCAGATCCCTGGATACCAATTAATAAAATGACATTAGAGGTGCCCGCTTGAATATTCACAGGGTATGATTTGCGTCCTAAAAAATTCGTAAGCTCTTCATATACCACCTTTATGATATAATCACGATAGGAAATTCCTGGTGGTTTCTTAGCAGATTCTTTAATTGTCCTTTCTCTGATAGATTCACTTAATTTATCTACCAAGGCAAAATTAACATCAGCTGACAGTAGAGCCCGCTGTAAATCTAAAATTAAAGCTTCAATAGCCTTTTTATCTACGATGGGGAGCCGTAATATCTTTCGAAATGCATTGCTTAGCTTGCGACCAAATTCCTTTATCCTAATCACCAAAAATTTCCTTTGAATTCATGTCAAAGGTAAATCTTACTCAAGTAAGAATTATAAAAATACGATTTTATTAATAATTTGTGATTTCTAAAAAAAAATCCAAGGTGCCTTATGTTAGTTGACAGGTGGTAAGCATGAATAAACCGTTAGTGATCACAGGGGTCATTTTAATCATTCTAGGAGCGATAGGAGGTATTTATATATTTGAGTTTATAATTGCGATTATTTTTGGGATCCCTTTCATTATAATAGGGGCATTAATTGATATAGGAAGGATTCATAAAAAATTGCATGATACTGAAGATAATATTGAGTTTTGTCCTAATTGTGGTGCTGCTGTTAAGAAAGGGGCGAATTTTTGCCCGTATTGCAGAAAAAAACTATGAAGATTTGAATTGTATTTTTGAGTCAGGATTGATTAGACAGGATGGCGCTTCACGAAGGAAAGCAATACTTGCAAGTGCCCCGATCTTTCCACGTTCGCCTGTGATTTCGATTAATTCGATATCTAACTCTTTAGCAACTTGTTCCGCTTCTGAAATAGGAATTTCTTTTGAACGAACTTTATTAGCAAAGTGTTTTAGTTTTGGTGGAACAATTAGCCCTTTCATAATAGCAATTGAGGTCTGTTCTGAAACCGTTTTATAACGAAGAAAATCCTGAATTTCATTCAAAACTCGGTTAAAATTCGACGATTTAACTCCGAATTCAATAAAGGAAGCATTATTTCCTAGGGTTTTATATTGAATTGTAGGATTTAAAAAAACGATTTTGTGAGCAATTCGATTGATCAATTTAAGATTATTTAATAAGGAGAGTGAAGTTGCCCATGTGGCGCCTTCTTCTAAATCATCTGTATCATCAATTCCTATGGTAACATGTTCAAGAGCATCCGTGTAGATTTTCCCTTCGATGTAATTTTCTTTTTTCGAATATGTAATATGCTTAACGCCTAATGCCCCCCCCATAGTTTCAGTTAGTGAATATGCGGGTCCGCCTGTAGCTTTAATAGATTGCATGATTTCATCTCCTTCAATAGCGATCTCATCAATTCCAACTCCTGATTTCGACCCAAGCCCTTCCAATGGAGAACTACCAATTTTTGCTATTTCTCTAAGGAAGAATCCCTCATGTCTTGTTTTAAGAATTACGCCCCCTGTTTGTTTATGCGCGTAGGCACAATAAATAGTGCACCCCTCGCTTCCACAAAAATGATAGATTTCCACGAGATTATTCGCAGGATCATAACATGTGAATATATTTTTACACGCGGTCGGGTAATCAGTTTTCATCACATAATTGAATTTTGCAGGTCTTGAGCCTGATGATTTTTCTACCAGCTCGATATATCCTTCTGTAATTAATCGATTAATCCAATCTTGAACCGTACTTCGAGGAGCGTTTGTTTCGTTAATTATATCTGTTATCGTGAAATAACCTTTCCTCTTGGTAAGAAATTTTACCAAATTGAGGCAAATGGCGCGTTTTTTAAGCGTTTTAGACATAAAATAAGTTAATCCTCTATCTTCTATTTTAATTTTTCAACCAATACCTTTAGAATTTTACGATAGAAATGTTTTTCTATTAAAAGATTTTGGACAATGATTGAATTGGAATGAAAGTGAATTCAACATCAGGATGTTCTATTCGGAGAGATTGGCTGAGTTTTAGTAATCCTAAGTTTATGATTGCTGTTGTGGTGGCAATGAGATTTAAATCCAACTCTTCTGCCAATTTTTCATCATCATATGTGAAGTTCTCACAAATAATAGTATTAATATTTGCTCTCCTTGCTAATTTTAAAATCTGAGGAGTTAATTGCTGGTCTATTATTAATAATAGAGATTGTATTAAAGATTCTAAATCGCCAAAGTATCGTACATAGTCGAGATTTAATTTATGTTTGATAAGGTCCAATAAGTCCTTAAGTTTTACAGACGAAACTGAGAAACTGCAGATGCGACCAATCGGTTTGTATTCAGATGGCGCAATTTGGATCTGAAATAAATCAATCGATTGAAGATTTAAAATATTTGAAATTATTTCAGAGAGCCCTGAATTTGTAAAAATCCATTCTTTTGGTATGAGGTAGAGGTTAATTCGATTTTCTAGCATAATTTTAATTTTCGGGTAGAGCTCATCCGCGATTTGATCAAAATTCTTCCAAAGACCATAAATAGTAAAACAAATAATGAGTTCAGTTTTTTCACGGACAGCGGTTGAAATTACTTCAGTAGTGGGATGTAAGGCAATGAGACATTTTTTTACCTTGATTTTTTGTTGAGCTTCTGGATATGTGGGACCAATTTTTATTGATTTTTCTGAGGTCTTTTGAAGTCCAGTAAGAGATTCTAATGTTTGGATTATAGCGTAAAGGTTATTGATTGGATATCCATCCTTTTTGGAGATTTAAATTCATATCAAATATATTGACTAGCTCCTTTGCTTTTCCTTCTGATAGTTTCTTCTTCTCCAATTTCTTTTCGTTTCTGTGATCGTGTCGATTTTTTAGTATGAGGTTGTTTTTTAAGTAGTTTCCATAGTTTAGTTCGCAATCGATTCATTTTTCGATTTATTCTTTCATCCTTTTGGTGAATGTTTTGGCGCCTTCGTAACCTTTTTAATTCCCCTTTTATTTGTTTGATGGTCTTGAGTTGCATGTTTTCATCCTCTGGATATTTTTATTCATTCTATAGCGAACAATCGAGGTAAATTCGAATACTTTTTAATTCAACTTTATTTTGTTAATTTAGAAATTTAATATTTATACATATCTGACTTAGGTTCATGGTTTTAAATGGGGGCAATAGATAAAGAAGAAATTGTTGCAGAGGCTCTTACTGCGATTGAGAAGGGATCTTCAGAGCGAGAAGCTTTGAAACAGATGAGTGATAAATATAATATCACTAATATAAAAATTAGGGGGACTATTCATTCGATAGTTTTTGAAATTATTCGCCGTTTGAATGTTATAGATATGTTAATTGAAAAAACGCTCGAAAAAGGACCTCTCAATAAATTATATCCTATGTTACGAAATTTACTCCGCGTTGGGGTGTATAATTTAAAATTTACTAACAATCCCCCTTTAAAGATAACTAAATTAACTGTACAAAAGACAAAAGAACTTTTTGGAGAATCAATTTCAAGATTCGCGAATGCAGTTCTGCGTAAAGTTGAAAAAATGGAATTATCGGAATTGAATACAAATATAACGGAGAATGAACTTCTCAGTATCCAATATTTTCATCCATCTTGGTTTATTGAATATTTAATTAAGTTAATTGGACGTCCAGAAGCAATAGAATTTTTAAAGAAGTCATTGGAGCCAGATTCTACATATATTCGGATAAATACAATAAAAATAGATGTACCCACCGCTAAAGAGAAATTAACACAAGAAAATTTTGTATTTCAAGTTGATACAAAACTTCCAGATGTAATTAAGATTACTTCATGGAAATATCCAATAGTACATAGTTTTTTATTTAAAGAGGGATTTATATATATTCAAGATAGAGCATCCGCTCTCGTTTCGCATGTTTTAAATCCCCAGATGGGAGAAATCGTCTTCGATTTTTGTGCAGCCCCAGGGGGTAAAACCATGCACATTGGACAGCTTCTACAAAATAGTGGAAAAGTATTAGCAACAGATCGTTCCCACCGTAGATTATTGGAACTTACACGCAAATTGTCGCGTTATAATCTTCAAAATATCGTTGTTATCAATACGATTGGTGAAAACATTTCAGAATTTATCCGATTAAGACCTGATAAAATCTTAATAGACCCGCCATGTAGTGGAACAGGAACATTTGTATCGCGTCCTTATTCAAAATGGAAATTTCGCTTAAAAAATTTAAAGATTTTAACCCAAATTCAATGGAATTTGTTGGAATCAGCCGCCAAATTAATAAAAAAATCTGGTGAAATTGTCTATTCTACCTGTTCTATTACATTAGAAGAAAATGAACAGATGATAAAAAAATTTTTAGAGATTCATCCTGATTTTTCCTTAATTCCTGCGGAACCTTTCATTGGTTCGCCTGGTTTTCTTGGTCTTTCTGAAACCCAACGGCTTTGGCCTCATTTACACGATTCACAAGGTTTTTTTATTTCAAAGTTAAAAAGAAATTAATTTATTAGGAAGAGGAGGAATAAATTAGTAAATTAATTTACTTTTCAGAAAAAATTGGATGTGGCATACTCTGGAAATTATAAACTTAATTGATAAAGGAATAAATGCGTTGAAAGATAAGGCAATACGCAATGCAATTGAAGCTTTTGGAAATGCTATGGCACAAAGCGGTAAAGATTTAGAGGATGAAATTTATTGGGTAGGGGAAAGAGCCTTAGAATTAACATTAAACATTAGAACATCATTATTATCAGCGGTTTGGTTCTATTTCTCACTTCATTTGGGAACGAAGGGGAATGAACAATTAAATTACCTTTCCCAAGCTCAAGGCTTGCTAAGTTATGATAGTTTAATTTTAAAACCAGTCGCGGCACGAGTATTTAAAAGGTTTCAAGAAAAAGGCAAGATTCCCTCTCGAAATCTTGCTATCCAGATGATAGCACTAGACAATGGAATGAAAGAACTTGAAAAGTTAATAAAAAATTCCCTAAAGAAATTTATTTCCATCCCTGAAAACGAAGAAAAGAATTCTCAAAACAAACAAGATGAATCAATAAATGAAAATGATAGTTAAATTGTATATGGGGAGGGAAAACAAATGAATGGGGTCTTTATTTGTAAATCATGTAAAAAACAATATGGAATTCTACCTTTAACTGCTAAATGCGAAAGATGTAATTCAATTCTCGAATTTCAGCTTGACTACGATAGGATTGAATCAATTTCTTTTGATACACCCTTTACTTTCTGGCGATATCATACACTTTTTCCTCAAATAGAGGAAATAAATCGGTTGAATTGGAATGAAGGGGGCACTCCTTTTTTAAAAGCTAAGAATTTGTCCTCAGAATTAGGAAATTCAAATATTTTTTTGAAAGATGAAACTAAAAATCCCACACATTCATACAGCGACCGCGCGACATCTTTAATTCTTTCATATGCCCTTGAAATGCAGTATAAATCGGTTGTTTGTGCTTCAAATGGAAATTCAGGAGCCTCAGTAGCTGCTTACGCCGCTCGGAGTCCTATTGATTGCAAAATAATAGTCCCAAGAAAGGTTGCCATCGGTAAATTAGCTCAAATGCATATTTTCTCAGACGATATCATTGAAGTTGGAGAAATTTTAGACGATTCGATCATTTTTTCAGAAGAGCTATGTATAAAGGAAGAATTATTTCAAGCAACACCAGAAATAAATCCATTATCTATTGAAGCACAGGCTACTATTGTATATGAAATTATTGAGAAAGTAAAAAATGAGACCCTACCAGATTGGATCATCATTCCTATGGGATCAGGTGGATTGTTATGGAGTATTTGGAAAGGATTCAAACTTTTTAATAAATTGGGCTTATGCGATGCATTACCCCGCATTGTTGGGGTCCAAGCTGTTGGATGTTCACCGATTGTTGAAGCATTTGAAAAGAATGCATCTATTAGTCCCGTTTCTAACCCTAATACAAATGCTCTTGAAATTTTAGTCCGAAATCCTTATTGGGGAGAAGAAGCGCTTACTGCAATAAATGAATCAAAAGGAATAGCTTTATCGGTATCTGATAAAGAAATCATTTCAGCCGAGCGGGTTTTAGCACGATCAGAGGGGATTTTTGCGGAATCGGCAAGCTCAGCCACTATTGCATGTGTTAAGAGGCTATTAGATGAGAAAGTGATTGATAAAACTGAGAATGTTGTTTGCTTAATAACTGGAAGTGGATTAAAAGAGCCTTATATTATTAAAGCCCTATCTGAGAGACCGAAAGTGATGGGACAAAAAGTTAGCACAAAATTGGAAATTTTAAGAATATTAGAGGTAAATGAGTCTTATGGTTATAAAATATGGCAAGATCTTGGATCCATCAAAAGTATTCAATCCATATATCAACATCTAAATGAATTAGAAGATAAAGAGCTCGTATATAGTAAGCAACTTGGAAATAAAAAATATTTTGTAATTACTGAAAAGGGCAAACAAGTTTTATCTGCTCTTGAAACGTTAGTCGATCTTCTTTGAAGGAAATTCCTTAATAGGATAAGTTTCTTGAATTGCAATACTTGCGGGAATTGCAAATAATGCTCCAATTAATAGCTGGGTAAGATTGAATGGAATTTCCACGAGCGCAAAAGGTATGCCTAATGCTAAAATGAAAGCTTCATAAATAAAATAGCCTATAACCATGATTATCCCCCCTGTAACTACTGCTATAATGTAAATACTATAAATTTTCCATTTTTTCCATTCCAATAAATGTACTCTATAAACTATAAATCCTATTATAAAACCCTCACAAAATTTAATCACAAGAGTACCTGGTGCAAAGATGAAATATGGACTCATAGCATCCGCTAAGGCAGCACCTATACCGCCTGCAAGTCCTCCAATAATAGGGCCAAAAACAAGGGCTGAAATATAAATAATAGCTTCGCCTACGTTAAAATAGCCACCTGTTACAGCAATTGGAATTTGAAAAAATATAGTAGCAACACAGACTAATGCTATCATAATACTTGCAATAACAAGGTTCAAAGTTTTTTGGTGAAAAGGGAAATAATCACTAAGAAAACTCATTTTATTCACTTCATTATCAATCCTACTCAACTTTTATTAATACCATTACTATTCAGTTCTATTAATATTCAATTTCATACTTGTATACTAAAGTTTGTACTTGAATATTAGTATATAAATATTTCTTGATCTAATGAGTAAAGGAAAATTTTTAAGGGGGATTTTAATTTATATTTCAATCTATTCTCAAAAGTGATGATGAAAATCTGATAAATAAGAGATTTTTTGAATATGATGAAAATGAAGAAAGTAATTTCAACGATCTCGACGACTTCGCGTATTAAAACGATAGAGTATGCAATCCGTGATGTTGTAGCGATTGCAAAGAAATTAGAACAGAAAGGTAAAACGATTACATATCTTTCTATTGGAGATCCTCCAAAATATGATTTTGATACACCTCAACATGTCAAAGACGCTTTAGTGAGAGCAGTGAATGAAGGACATAATCTTTATGAAGATTCATTAGGAGTTCCTGAGCTACGGGAAGCAATTGCAGAAAGAGCTAAAAAATACAAAATTCCAATAACAAAGGAAGATATATTGATAACAACGGGTGTTTCAGAAGGAATTTATTTTATATTGGCAGCGTTAATTGAGAAAGGAAGTGAATTCCTAATTCCAGGTCCTTCTTATCCACCTTGGTTAAGTTATACAAAATTCTTTGATGGGGATCCCATTGAATATAAATTAGATGAAGAGGACAACTGGCAACCCGATATTGACAATTTACGTCAGAATATTACAGAAAGGACGAGAGGGATTTTAATACTTTCACCAAATAATCCAGTTGGGGTTCTATATAGTGAAAAACATTTGAAAAATATCGTAGATCTTGCTGGAGAATATCAATTACCAATTATTACCGATGAAATTTATGATCAGTTCGTTTATGAGAAAAAATTCGTTAGTATTGCGAGCTTATCGAAGGATGTCCCAGTTATTGGTTTAAATGGGTTTTCAAAAGCATATTTAATGACTGGATGGCGTCTTGGTTATCTCTATTATCGTGATCCAGAACATTATCTTGATGATATTAAAGAAGATATCAAGCGTATGGCTCGTATTCGCTTGTGTGCTCCAGGACCTCAACAAATAGCAGCCATTGCAGCTTTAAGGGGACCTCAAGATCACATTCCTAAAATGATTGCAAAACTACGCCAACGTCGCGATTATACATGTAAGCGATTAAATGAACTTGACCAGATTGAATGTAAAGTACCAGAGGGGGCATTTTATGCCTTTCCTAAGATAAATATGGGTACTCGCTGGAAAGATGATAAAGAATTTATCATCGAGTTGTTAAAGACAAAACAAGTCCTTTTTGTATATGGTTCGGGGTTTGGAGCAAAATATGGAGCGGGACATTTTCGTGTGGTATATCTCGCCCCTCTTCCTGTTTTAGAAGAAGCTTTTGATAAAGTTGAAGATTTTTTGAGAAAATGACATTTTCAAAATCAATCAATTGCCTTTTCGGGGGGAATTGGATAAAGTTTCCGACGATCTCGAATCAATCCACCTAAATAACTAAAGGTAATCGAAGTAATTAAGACCAGAGGGACGTAAATTAATAACATTAAGAAAAATAGAAAAGCGAAGAGTAGTATAGGTTCATTGTCATAGAAAATAATAATTAAACTAATTGAACTACCAATGGCAAATAAAAAGAAAATTAATCCAAGTAATTTTCCCTTTTTACGACTTCCCGCTAAATAGCCAGCAAGTAAAGTACTCGGAATAAAGCATACAATAAGAATAAATTCGAGATTAAAGGAGAATTCTCCAAAGACAAAAATCATTTCAATATATTTACCTTCATCAAAAAGGGTCCCCATTTGAGGAATAAATAGACTAAGTAAATTAACCAAATTTTCCCAAAATAGTAAATATAGAAATGCCAATATAACAGATCCAAGAATAAGAGCCAAAATGAATCTCTTTTTATCTCTTTTAGCTGTTTTATCTTTCAGTAGAGTAGTTATCTCGGAATCAAATTTTGATGTATCACCTAAATTGCCGATTTGGATTGATTTTTTGTTAAAAGCGGTATTAAACTTATCCAAAATATCTTGCAAAATATTTAGAATCAATTTTGGGTGATCCTGCGCTCCTGTGAGAGCTGCGATGGATAATTTCAACGTTTCGTCGTAATAAATTAGTAATTGCTCCCCAGTTTGCATTTCTATCTTTTTCAATCCAGATCCAACGGCTTCTTTTGCAAAATTTCCTACTGCAAGTAAAAATCCTGAAATTAGCTGTTCATCTAAAGAAGCTCTCACAAAGTTTTTACTATAGACCGCAATTCCGCCTTCTGAAATGATATAGAGACTATAGATCATAGTTAGTTCAACTAATATTTACATTGCTTTACTTAATAAGTCTATATGATAGTCCAATCGATCTGATCTTAACAGCAATTTGCAGCCGGTTATATTTGTATTTCGAGAGGAACTGGATATAATTTACTTCGATCTCTAAGTAATCCACCTAAATATCCTAGAGTAATAGAAGTTATCAATACGAGGGGGATATAAATCAATAACATGAAAACAAAAAGGAAACCAATTTGTTGAAATAAAGCCGTTATAGCTGATAGACTCATCGCGAAGAAAAAGAAGATAACTCCAATCCATTTTCCTTTATTTCGACTTCCTGCCAGAAATCCAGCTAGGAATGAACTTGGAATAAAACATGCAATCAAAATTAACTCAAGTTGCATAGAAAAGATTCCAAAAAAATGAATAGGGGCAAAATAGCTTGATGGTCCTACGACAAGACCTTTGATTCTGCTAATAAATGTTTCAATGGCTACTCTTAAGGAGGGTAAAAATAGCCAAAATAGAAATCCTAAAAGTAAAGCTCCGACTAGAAGCCCTAAAATAAACATTGTTTTATTTCTTTTTGCGGTATTATCTTTCAGAAGATCAGTTACAACAGTATCAAATTTTGAAGATTTGCTTAACAGTGTAGCTGTTTGCGTTCTATCAGGAAAAATTTTATCGTATTGTTTTAAGATTTCTTTCAGTATTTCAGCTAATAATTTGGGGTGATCTTCTTTTCCAGCAATTGCGGCGGCAGTTAATTTGAGTGAATTGTCATAATATACGTGAAGCTGATCACCTGTCTGCATTTCTATCTTTTTTAGTCCTGAGCCTACAGCTTCTTTCGCAAAATTTCCGATAGCAAGTAAAAATCCTGAAATTAATTGTTCATCTAAAGTAGATTTTGCAAAATTTTTGCTATAAATTGCGGTACCGCCTTCAGAAATAATGTAAAGATTATGAATCATCGTAAATCCTACTCTTTTTTAAGTCTACAATTCCTTGAGTAATGGTGGGGAAGATGGGATTTGAACCCACGACCTCGTGCGCCCCGGGCACGAATCATAGCCATTCTAGCGACGCATTGTCGAATTTGGCGCCGAAGCTAGACCACTTCCCCATAATTTCTATTTAATAAATTCTGCATCGCAGTTTTTGGATCAATAAAAGTGAATTATTTCAAAAAATTTAAAATTATTGGATTTTTAAGCGCTTACTGATGGAATTACCGTGGTTATCTTCGATAAGAATCTGAAAGTTTTTTATATTGGTGCCAACATTATTGTGAAATGCTTTAATTTCCGTTCCAGGTTCCCACTTATTTAAACCCGTGAGAAAAGGTGGAAGTTCGAAGAATTCTGACTCTATTGGGATAATTTTAACAGTAACACCAGTAAGAATTTCTTTTGAGTTATTCTTGAATGAAACACTTAGGCGCTTATTATTTTTATTGTGGCTTACAATTTGGATTAAATCAGGAACGAGAATTTTCTGGAGTATGGGTCTTGGTGCTTGTTTTGATGTGAATAATTCAGATTCTTCAGGTGTTTGCTTTCTGTATATAATGATTGGAATCTGGAATTCTACGATTTCACCAGATGTATTTATTCCAGTAATCTTAAGGACCCAATTGACATGATCGCCATATGTCTCTTTCCAATGAGTTTTTTCAGGGGGTTCCCATATGTAACGATGTGAGAGTTCGATCGATGATGGAAGGGGTATTTGGAGGGTTCCTGTTGTTAAATTACTGGCTTTTACGGTTTTTTCAACAGAAGGTGGAATGGGTTTGATATGAATACAGCTTGGTGCGTAATCTGGGCAACGACAAGATAAATTGGCATTTTTTATTAATTCAACTTGGAGGTCTTTGAAGCTCTCGAGCTCATAATCGATGTTTATAGTCTCGCCAGGTTGAAAATGATCCTTATCCATATGAATTTTAATACCTTTTATAGATACTTCTACAGGGTTAAATTTCCCAGTTTTTGGAGGTCTTGCCTTTAAAATAATTGGTTTTTCAGCAAAGAAATATTCTTCTTCGGCACGAGTTCCTGGTTTTACCATACTAATTTCGGTTCTAATTCGATAAGCGATATTACGTTCTTCTGTAGATGGAGGAATTCGACTTGAAAGCGGGATGCTCTTTTCTCGAATATATTCCCCTTTTTCGAGCGTACCTTCGCAAAATATATCGATTTTAGATACAATTATGTCGCGATTACAAGGTCTCTTAGCATAAATTCGACTTCCAGCCCAAAAAATGGTGGTATCTTCTGGAAGATTAAATGTATTTTTAACCACTGTCGAAGTACCTATAAACGCATCTGATTCAGTCGAGATATTTACTGCCTGCATTATTGAACCTTCAACCTTCTAAATTGAACCTTCAACTTTCTAAAACAACTATTCACTATGTGCAGATACTACTAAATCTGCAAAAAGTTCCATATCTTTTAATAGAGTTTTAATTTTCTGCTCAGACTCCACGTCGATATCTTTCCCACGCATAATTAGCACTGTAAGAATGAATTTGAAGACATATAATTCTAAATGTTTTTCAGACTTTTCAGATTCACCATGGAACATAGCTGAGTCGGTCATAAAGAAGTTTTCACGCAAGGTATTACATGCGCTAATGAAATCTCTTAAATCGCCTCGAAGTTGCAATCCTGCCGAAATCCCAGGGACATTATGCACAATGACATTTCCTGAAACATCGCTTATGATTATTTTAGCGTTTATTTCGGCTAATTGTTTTTCCGCATTTTGGACGTGTTCTTGGAGAGATTCATAATTTGCGACAAGGATATCTCGTAGTATCATTGTTAATTTTTCTCGGTCGTAAATTGAAGTTATCTGGATGGTAGGATTCCATTTTGCCAACGCTTTTTCAAAGAGTTCTTTGGCAGTTTTTAAGTTAGCTTCTAATTTATCTTTAGGAAAATCTTCGGTGTCATATTTATGAAGGAATATCACAACTTTTGGGGTTTTACCGCTCTTCTCGAAATAATCCATAATTTTAAGGAAATATTCCTTTGCTTTTTCAAATTTAGCATCATCATGTAAATCGACAATAGGAATTAAGACATCAGTTTCTGCAAAAATTTCGGGTTTCTCCAGGTATGATTCACGATATTGGTCTTGACCGCCGAAATCGAAGATGGATACATTCAATCCTAGGTAAGGATGTCTTCTGACCTCATACATTACGGTTGGTGCGAAGTCTTTTGTTTCTTGAGGGCTCTTTGCGGCAAAAGTGGTCGCATAAATACTCGTCTTTCCGCAACCAGCCAATCCTACTAAAGAAATTTTCATTTTTTCTGCCTCATTCTTAATTATTTTCTTTTATTTATTATTTTGATTTCAATTAATTTTAACCCATTTCTAATTCCAAGTTAAGTACTAATATTAAAAAAATTATTTTGATTGCTTTGCTTTTTCTAATTTGGCGAGTAATTTCTTGATTTCGATTTTTCTGGTGAATATTGTACCAAAACGATCTTTGATCTCACAGAGATATTCATTTTCATTTTCTTTCACCCGTGGATAGGAGAATTCAAGCTCTTCGAAAGGATACCATACGTCAATATTAGTGAACCATTTATGATCTTCAAAAAATTCTGTAATATGGGAAATTTTCACTGTGATATTTTCTAAGCTATTTCCACTATTGTTTATAAGTTTGAATTCTATTTCTTTTTGGTCAGACGATAGGTTTAGATTAGAGAATTTTATCATTTTAGTACGCGCTGCTGCATCTTTTATAATGGTTCCTGTATCTTTAATTTCACCCTTTGCTTCAATTAATTCCCCTCCAGGGGGAGGAGTTGGGGTAGGTTCTTCGTATCCTAGAATAAAACGACGTCTTGTTCTTACAGTATATTGTTGTGCTTTTTTCATACGGGCTAAATTAAAGACCCATTTCATTTTAGAACGTGGCATAGGTTGGAGTTCGATATAACCTGCTTCAGCTGCATCTAAGAGGATTTCTAATCCTATACCTGTACGAGCTAATATTGTAGAATAGCCTTCAGGAGAACCAACACTACCTACAGAAATATCTGCATTTTCTGAAGTTAAATCAGTACAAAATTGGCAACTTGAAGACCTATAGCGATCAAGATCATGAACTTTTACTTCTAAGATCTCTCCGTTCTTCTGAATAAATTGCATTTTTCCTTTTTTGATAGTCATTTTTTCAATATCGCTCATGCTGATTTTATTTAATTCTAAAAAGGATCTCAAGCCTTCATATGAAAAAGAATCCATACAAAATAGCCCGATAGCTAGGATATTTGCGCGCATATATAAACGAACTAGTCCGAAGGGAGCTTTCCACATTTTATAGACAGCATCAATGTTGCAAGGGGTCCCTACAAAACCAATTGAATGGTAACCTTGTTTTATTGCATCAATTAATCCAATCAAAGTTTGACTATGGCTATATACAGAACCGGAGGTTTTTAAAAGTTCTTCCCTTGTCGTAACAATTTTTACCACAGGTTTCCATGGTTCTTCAGTACTTTTTGCCGTAACTACGGCACAATCAATTAATTTCTTTTCTAGAGCATATAATAGGAGTGCAGTTACGACACCACCATCTTGTCCTTTGATTTCAGGAATCAATGACCGACCAGTATAGGCTGATTGATATCGTCCTATAAGATCTCTCGGAGCAATTATAGTCCGGGGGCATTGCACGTAGCAAACTCCACAACCTGTACATTTTCCCACTAATTTTGGTCTTTCTGCGACTTCATCCCAGATTAAAAAGTCACATGTTGCTACACAAGCGCCACAGTGTGTGCACACTCCAGAATTAACTACTTCACGCATTAATCGTCCAAATGAATCTTTGGAGCCTTTTAGGCGCTCTTGTAACTCACCGAAGGTATCTTTTATTTCTACTCTTTCGGTCATTTTCTTTAACCTCCTTCTTTGATATGAAGTATTGTATTTTTTTGTGTAGGAAATAAATACTATTTAAATTTTCCTATGAAACTTTACTTTTCTAAAATTTTTGGGCGAAATAGTAATGAACGATAATAAACAAGGAAATCAGTTGTAGTTATTATTCCAACCAAAGATCCTTTATCATTAATAACACCTAATTTTCGTACGGTATTATTTACCATTTTTTCAATAGCTTTTTTCAAGGAATCTTGTGGCGAAATTGTAATAAGAGGTTTCATCGCTTCTTCAGCAGTTACAATACATGGATTTAATCCATCGTTCATTATTCCTCTTACAATATCTAAATCTGTAACAATTCCTATAGGTTTTCCATCTTTAGTTACTATTAAACTGCCAATTTTAGTGGCATTCATAATCTTGGCAATCTCGTTTACCTTCATGGTGCTATTAACTGTTTTTACATCTTTAGTCATAATATCGGCAACCACTTTTTTTTCCATATCAGCCTGGAACTCTTCACGTAATGCAATACTAGGTGATTTTTCTTGATTTAAAATATCGAAAGGAGAATCAAATGGTAAAAATACGCGTTCAATATCAGTAGTGGTTACTAAACCAACTAATTTACCATTCTCGACTACTATTAATTTCTTAACACCTTTTTGGAGCATTAAGATTGATGCTTTTCGGAGATTGATTTCGGGTTCAACTGTTATTAAAGGAGAGGACATAACCTCTTTAGCTGTAATAGAAGAGGGGGGTACACATTTCTCAGCTATTTTTAATATTTGGCGCACCGTTATTATTCCGATGGGTTTTTCTTTATCTAAAATAACTATACTACCAATTTTCTTTTCAGTCATTAATCGTATAATTTCAGATAAATAGGTATTTTGTTCCATACCAATAACTTTGCGCGTCATTATATCTTGAACTGAAATACGTTTCATTTTTCATTACTCCCCCTTTTAAAATCATGGAAAGATATTTTTTTTACGAGGAGTTTTCCAGTAGGGTCCTCAATTCGCAGCATATATTCATCATTATTTTCGCCAATAATTCTGGGATATTGGAAGATAAGCTCTTCATCGGCGTACCATACATCAATGGTTGTGTTCCAAGAAGCTGTTTCGAAAAATTCTTGAATATGAGTTATCCGGATAGTAATATTTTCAAGATTGCGTCCCGAGATGTTTTTAACTGTAATTTTTAATTTCTGATCATTGTCCATTAAAGAAATACTTGTTATGGCTATTTTTCGTTTAAAAACTTCACTTTCACGAGTTTCTGGCTTTTGAATTTCCGTTGTGGTTTGAGAAGCATCAAATTCACGGGTTCCTGGTTCTACGATATGAAGATCGTCTAACAAGAGATAAGCTAGATTTTCTTGATCTACGTTATCCACATTGACCAAAGTATCTAAAACATCAGGGGTAATATGTGGAATAGATTCTTCGCAAACTTGCATTAATTTCTTTTCGATTTCTTCTCCTTTTTTGATAATTTCTTTATCTTTTGGGGTCTTGATAGGTTTTTCAGATGCAATTTCTTTTTCAATTAAGATATAAAGTTCATCCTTAAATTCTTGAATCTTATTAAAGATTGTACGAAGCATATTTGTTCCAAAGGGTGTTAAATTTACAGGGACGCTTGTAATGAGGACAAAAGTCTCTGGGGTTTCAGTTTTTAATCCACTTCGAGCCTTTTCCCGGTATGATTTTGCCTTAAATTTTGTGGCAATATAATTTCGACCGCTATATTCTAAATCGACATGTTCTAAATCTTCTTGAGTTTCGGTATCTAACCACCAAATAGAATGAATAGAAATAATTCGACATTCATCTTTATCATATTTTAAATGAGCAGGATACGTAAATAGAGGCATATGGCCGTATGCCTCATCAAAATAAGCAAGAAAAATTTCATATAGACCCTTAATAGGTTTCTCCTGAGAATTATTAGGAGGTGAGAAAAATGGGTCGTTGTTCATTATTTAATCGTTCCTCGTTTTATTCTTATTGTTCTGTTTAAATTAGTCATAATTATTTCATTGATTATTTTAATGAAAAAGAAAAATTTCGTGTATAACGCTTTATACGATCGATGAATTTTTTTCTAATTAAACCTACAATTTCACCATTCTTAACTAATCCAATCCGCTGAATTTTCGTTTTTTCAAGAAGTTCTCGCAGTTGTTCGATAGATTCAATAGGTTTATCACATTCTATGCGGATAAAGTTTCTAAACATAATTTCCTTCGCTTTTAATGTTCGTGGGTCTTTTTCGCCATTTTCTTTTGCAATCAAATTCCAGATAATTCCGTCAGTAATTACACCTGTTACAGTTCCCTCTTTATTTTTGACGAAAATTGTGTCAGTCCAATGATCTCTCATTTTCCGTGCGATTGTAGCAACGGTATCTTCTTCGTCACAAAAAAAAACATTGGTACTTGCAATATCTTTAAAGAGTGTTTTTCGAGGCTTTTCAGTTGGAACCAAAAGGAATCATCTCCATTTCTATCATTTTTCGCTTAATTGTATAGCTCGCATTCGACATATGTTAGCCTTATGATAATTTCCGGCTCGTCTGTAGGCTTCACTTAAATTATTCCATAACTGAACTTTATCAGGATATAATTTTACTGCAATTTCAAGTTTGGATATGGCTTCATCTAACTTTCCTATTTGTGTATAAACTACGCCTATATTATTTAATCCGCTTAAATTTTTAGGATCTTGCTCAAGTATTTTATTGAAAATCTCATTTGCCTTATCATATTCGTGAATCGATGCGTAGCAAGCTCCTAAATTGGATAAAATCTTTAAATTATCGGGTTCCGATTGTAATATTTGCTTATATTTTTCAATCAATTCAGCAGTATCTATTTTTTTATCTAAGACAGTTTGCGCTTTTTCTTCTGTGTCCATAGGGCATCATTTTTGCCTTTTTTACGAATATAGAATATATAATCGATTTTTCTATATCGTTATTTCTTTTAGTTTCAACCGATATAGACCTATTAATGGTTAAATAATAAGGTTCTTCATCTCAATTAGATTTTATTAATCCATCAATTTTCCATTAGATATCATGTTAAAGATATATTAAATTGATGTTTAAAGCTTAATATGCTTTATTATTTTGATAATTTGGTAAAAATATTGGGAATTTTTACTCAATTCCAAAATTTTTTTATTTTTTAAAAAGGTTTTAATAAAAATTACGGATTCATAGGTTAAAAATAAATT
>SUPS01000052.1:11221-19057 GCA_005191415.1 Candidatus Helarchaeota ASGARD archaeon Hel_GB_A | reverse complement strand
ACTCCTTCGGAGGCATCTTTGGTAGAAGCGCTTATCACTTGATTCCGGTTTTCCAAGAAAATGGCTGCTTCAAGAGATGGGGCGTCAATGTTTTTGTTAATCCCTTCTTTAGTAAGTCGCAAGCCCAGAGGACTTTTTGTCAGGAGCATCTCCTCGGCTAAATTAATCGCTGTTTCTATTAATTTTGTGGGATGGACAACACGTGAAACAAATCCAATACGATCTGCTTCTTCAGCATCAAAAAATCGCCCTGTATAAAGAATCTCAGCCGCCCGAGAAAGCCCAATTAACCTTGGAAGGAAATACGAGCTCCCAAGATCACAGCCAGAAACGCCAATTTTAATGAAAGCGTTATTGAATTTTGCATTTTCCGATGCTATCCGAATATCGCTTGCCATTGCTATGGCGAATCCTCCACCTGCCGCAGCTCCGTTGATTGCCGCAATAATTGGCTGCGGAATCCGCCGCATCTTAATGATGAGATTGGCGATCCATTTTTGGGCATAATAATTCGTCTTGATAGGATCACGCATGTTTAAAAATTGGAGATGGCTATATCTCTCGGATTTACCTTTACGTAAAATGGGAGATTCCTTAAGATCCAACCCTGCACAAAAGGCTTTTCCAGCTCCAGTAATAATTAATACACGACAATCAAAATTCCATTCTAAGTAATCCAAAACTTCATGAAATTCTTCCATAAGTTGGACCGAAAGCGCGTTCAATTGTTTAGGACGATTAAAAGTTAATAGTCCTATTCCATTCGCTCGTTCTTCAAATATAATCGTTTCAAATTCTCGCATAAATTCACCTCTATTTTCAGTATCCGATTATTTCAATTAACTTTCTTGTTTCAGGAAGCCTCTTAATTTTTTCAAAAACAATAGCAAATAATCATAAATTTCTTGGGCCGTGGCTCTGTAGTCAGCTAAATTTCCCCCATAGGGATCATCCACATCGCGAATACTACCGATTGCGAGTTCCGATAACGTAAAAGTCTTCGATCTGAATTGTTTTGGAATATGATGTCGATGGTATTCTTCCATGATAATGATGAGATCGGCATCCCGACATCGCGTAGGATCGCGATGAATATGACAAGAATCAAATTGATTCAATCGTGTTTGTGGAATCTTATAATACTGGCGGAGCACCGTTTCTGCGTAATCATCCATACTTCCAGTCCAATGATACACAACTGCCGCCGATTTTATTATAACTTTTTCAAAATAAGGAAGTGGGTCTTGTCGGAGGAGTTGTTCGCATAAAATTTCAGCCATGGGGCTTCGGCATATGTTACCAGAACAAATAAAAAGTAAATAAAGAGATTTTTGTCCTTGTTTTCTTATATTTCTTATGATATTTTCCATTTTCATCAATTATTTATGGAAAAAAAAGGTATTAAAGCTCTTGAAGAACTGATTGGGCAAAATTTTTAGCATTTTCTAGATCTTTTGCATCAGGATGTCCTTTTGCCGCTTCAAGTGGTTCTTTCATGGATGGCATTGTCTTCAGTAGCATCTCAACAACTTGGGGGTTCTTATTTTCCCCAATGCAATGAAATTGTGCGCAAACTGTGCTATTGTTCTCTGAGATTTGTTTTTCGACTTTTTTAAACGCTTTTTGATAAAATGCGGGATCAGGATTCGCATGGGTACAAAAGAGAACGAATTTTGGAGGATAATTTGTAATATTTTTCATCAATTTCTTGATTGATTTCCCAAGGGCACCTGCATAAATCCCAGAACCTAGAAATACCAAATCATAATCTCCCAAGCTAGAGGGATCTACATCTTTTGCGGGGAGAAGTGTTACATCCTGATCAGCCAAGCCTTCTGCCATACTTTTCGCTATTGCTTCTGTGTTTCCCGTGTCTGAATGATAACAAATTAAAATCTTCATTAATTTCACCATTAGCTTCCCTATCTAAATGATAAGTATAATTTTCTCTTTATCCCAATAAACTTTCCCTTCAAATGAAAATTACCGTTCAAATGAAAATTGCTCTGCAACCACAGAACGAACCATGTGATCTATGACTTTTACATCAATAAATTTATCCAACTCAACTCGTTTTTTGATTCCGATAATCAAAGGATAAGTTCCAATTTGTCTTCCAAAGGTTGTATTCCCATCATAAATTTCCGTTCTGATATTCTTGATTATGGTGCCAATTGGGACAATTTTTTTCAACATGGGCACATCGATCAGCTGTCGTATCTCATTTCGCCATTTCCAATAATATCTTTTATTTTTTCGAATATATTTATCGCCGCATTCCTTTGCTAAGTAAGTTCCTGGGAAAATAACAACTTGGCGAATGTTAATCCGTCGTAATAAGAGTCCGCTATCCAGTATCTTCTTTAACCAAAACATATTTTCATTATGTGTATTTTTACTTTCATTTATCAATCCGAATAAAATATTGAGCCCTGGAAGAAATTTCGGCATTCCATTCGGTCCTCGTTCAGCCCCGTATTTGTTCAGTATCTCAATTGCTTTATAGGTTGTTTCCGGATCTGCGTTTAAATGATTTGCTTTAATTACATCACGGTCGAAACTTTCCACCCCAAAAGCTGCTACATTACCCTCCGTACAATATTTCACAATGACCTTTGTTTTTTCAATGGTTACAGCGGTAGGATTAACATTATCGATATGCAATATTTCTGCTTTTTCCTTTACTCCTCTCAATAATTTTTCAATCTCAGCAGCCGTCCCATAAGAATAAAAGCAACTTTGTTTTCCTAAACGAAAATTTTTTATTCCTACATGGGATAATGCCTCTACTTCATCCAAAATATCCTTCACAGACCGTCGTATAATTGTATTTGCTTTAAGAGGTTCAGTACAGAAACTACACCCCGGTTTTCTTGGACAACCTTTACTTGTTTCTAATTCTGCTATAAGAAAATCTGGATAGTCGGGATGTTGCTGGACAATTTGGGCTCCTGTAGTTGCTATCGATGATAAATCGTTATAACTAAATTCATATTCGGGATCTTCCGAAAATCTATTCTTAATTAATTGTGGAATTTTATATTCGAGATCTTTTATGATTAAATCAAAATTTTGAAGATCATGTTCTAATTTCCTTGCAAATTTTCCCCCATAGAGTCCTGAGCCTAAATACGCCGCAGGACCTGTAAGAATTGTAAAACCATTAAAATTAATTCCCTGCAATAACTGAACAACTTCCCGTGTTGTTCCAGGTACTGCCGCTAAATATTTCCCCGGTGTGTGAATCCCTGCAATAACAATAAGAATATCTGTTTTTTTGAGAACTCTCTCAATACGCTGGATATTTTTTGATAAATTTTTAATTTTAATATTTGTCTTTAGGGTTTGTTTTATTTTTCGTATTTGATTAACTATACTCTCGCGATTTCTTTTATAATGGAAGATTCTCGAGGAAAAAAACCGCAAATCGTCAATAGTAAGATAATTTACTTCATTTTGTGACTGGAGGATTGCCCCTCCAATATATCGAGGATAGGTTCCTATATAAGGAGGAACTCCTAATCCTGCGGGTTCGTCAGTATAGCAATCAATGATGGTAAAGCGCATAACTAGAAATTGAATTAATTCCCGTAAGATTCTTTCTATTCTGATTGGACTTTTTTAATACAGTCTTTACAATAATAAAGCCCATTATATTCTTGTAATTCGTTGGCAGGAAATCTTTTACCACATTCCTCACAACGTATGTAATTGATTTCATCACCCTCAGCATGCATTCCCATAATTCTGGCTTTCTTTTCAGGATCTTCGGCTTCTTCTTCAACTTTTTTTTCTTTTAATCTCTTTGTTAGGTTCTCCAACTTTTATACTCTCCTAAAATAAATTAATTGAACATTTTCTTTAGGGAAACTATTTACTTCAATTGTTTTATTACTACGCTTAAATAATTTGCGATAGAGCCATTTGAATTTTGATGGCCAATCTACATAGAAAATGATGAAGAATAGCAATAAAACTCCTACCCATCCGACAAATGAAACCCAAGGATTGATGGGTTCATCGCCTGGGGTAACACCAAGGATCCACAGGAAATTATTTACTGCAGGAAAATCCTGGGCTAACATAACTAGGTATATTGTACTAACACATAGAGTTATTTTACCAAAAAAATAGGTTACAAGCATCTTCCATAGAGGATAACCAGCATAGCCTAACATTATTAACAAGGGATCATCAGGAATGAAGGTTGCCGCACATAAAAACATTAACGGAATAGCATATCCTTTATTAATTCGTTCTTTCATTTTTCTAAGAGATTCGCTTTCTTCCTTGGTTTCTAATAATTTTGCACTGCCTCGTCCTAAATAATAGGCAGTAATTTCTCCAATTGCAGCTCCAATTCCTGCCACAATCCCCAAAAGCCAAATATTAACCCCTAAAATGGTTCCATCCCAGATTTTTAAGGCAATGAATGCCAACGCTATCGCATAAGGGATCGGAAATAAAACAGTCATATTTGCGAAGGTACTTATCAAAAAAATAATTAAATAAACTCCTATGGCACCGAACATCACCCAATAAGCAAGCGTCCAATCATTAAAAAGCGAGCCTAAATCAGTACCGGATGCGGCTATAATTGCCAGGATTGCAATAAAGACAATTATTGTTACTAAAATGGTAATATTCTTTTTGTTCCACCATCCCTCTCGATCCTCTTTAGATTCGATTATCTCGGGAGTCTCCTTGCTAATCTCACTCATTATAGATCACTTGGATTTAATAATAGGAATTAGGATTGACAATTATTAATTGTTTCCTTTTTTTGAAAAACGTAAAAAAAAGTAAGGAAAAATGGAATTTATCCTTTAGTGACCCCTATAGGTCGCAATCGAACGACAAGCGTGGCAATTCCTAAATCATGACTTACCTTTGCAACGGAATGAATATCTTTATAAGCTCCAGGGGCTTCCTCACTCAAAACCCGTTTGGAAGCGGCTTTTACAAAGGTGCCTTGTGCCTCTAATTCCTTTTTAACGGTTTCTCCCCAATATTTTTTCAGCGCTGCATGTCGTGAAAGAAATCGCCCCGCTCCGTGAGCAGTGCTCCCAAAGGAAAGTTCCATCGAACGTTCTCCCCCTACTAACAGATATGAGGCTGTACCCATAGAACCAGGAATGAGGACTGGCTGCCCAATCTTCTTATAATCTTTGGGTAAGACCTTATGGTTTGGAGGGAACGCCCGGGTAGCTCCTTTCCGGTGCACACACACCTTCAAAGTCTTACCATTTATTTTATGCTCCTCGATTTTCCCCATATTATGTGCGACATCGTAGATGAGATGGAGATCTAAATCTTCTGCAGAAGTTTTAAAGGCACTTTCAAAAGATTCACGTACCCAATGCATGATTAGCTGGCGATTACACCATGCAAAGTTAGCTGCTGCTGCCATGGCTGCCAAATAATCTTGCCCCTCCCGACTCGAGATAGGAACACAAGCCAATTCTCGATCGGGTAATCTGAGATTGTATTTCCGCATTGCTTGCTCCATGGTTCTTAGATAATCCGAACAGACCTGATGTCCGAATCCGCGACTTCCTGTATGAATCATAACAGTTACTTGTCCCTCTTCAACTATTCCAAATTCTTTCGCTACTTCAACATTATAGATTTTATCTACATATTGTATTTCTAAAAAATGATTACCTGAACCTAAACTTCCAATTTGAGATTTTCCCCGCTCCTTCGCACGTTGTGATACTTTCGTAGAATCGGCATTCTGCATGCAACCTCTCTCTTCAGAGTGCTCTAAATCCTCATCCCATCCATATCCATTCTCAACCCCCCAAGCAGCCCCATTCTCGATTACTTTATTCAATTCCGAGATAGAAACCCGGATCTTTCCCTTTGAACCTAACCCACTAGGTACATTGCGGAAGAGACTATTTAATAAAACTTGCATGTTTTGAATGACATCTTTTTTATTTAATGAAGTCCGAAGCAATCTCACCCCACAATTGATATCATACCCCACGCCCCCTGGCGAAATTACACCTTTCTCTAAATCTGTTGCAGCAACTCCGCCTATTGGGAATCCATAGCCCTGGTGTGCATCTGGCAATCCAATCGCCCATTTATAAATTCCTGGGAGAAATGTAACATTGACTAATTGTTCAAAGGTCCGATCTTTCCGCATTTTATTAAGCAACGCTTCATTTGCATATACACGCGCTGGAACTCTCATACCTGGTTTAAAGGTTTCAGGAATTTCCCATTCCAAATTAGATATCTTATTAAATTTCACATTTAGCATTATATCACACCAACAACCTAAAAGATGCTCTCTATTCTGAGTAGCATTTATTTATCTTTCAAAAAGACATGTGCCGTCGAAGACCTGTCACTAAGTCGAATCCTTGGCATTTATTTCTAACTACTTTTCTTCTTTCCATGTATAAATAAATTTCGAGTTTAAATCAGAAAAAAATGATTTGAAGATCTAGCTCATCATGCGGATATATTTAAAAGTTTATTTTTAATTATCAAATCAAATGAATACCGATGGCAATAAATGAAAACTGATGGCAATAGGTTTTCAAGCAAATGAATAGAGAAAGCAAATTATTTTTAATTAGTTATTTCATAGTCTCTATCGGGACGCCAGGGCAGTTCATTTTCGCAATTAAAAAAGCAGATCCCATAACAGGGTCCTTAATGGTTGCTCTATATTTTATCACATCTGCAATTACTTCTATCGTTATCTCAACGCTTTCTGATAAATTAATGAAACGAAAAGTATTTGCTCTAATTGGATTTTCCATTGTTACACTTACTTTTATCGCATATTATTTTGTTTCGGCTCCCTTTGAATTAATTTTATGCTCAAGCTTAGTCGGCATGGGCTTTGCATCCTACAATCCTACTTCAAATGCCCTCTTTTCTGAAATGGAACCCACTATTTCAAGTGGTAAGTTAATGAGTTACTTTTTTGTTGTAGCCTCAGCAGGATGGGCGGTAGGAGCCCTTTTAGGAGGTCTTGTAAATCAATTTTTCGGGAATTTCGTTTTCATTTTTACCGCCTTGATAACTCTTGTCGGTTTAAGTCTCTATCTTTTAAAAGTTTCTGATGTCCCTTATCAATCAGATGAATCTGAAGCGAATTTAAACTCTAACAATCATGAAACAAGCTCTAATCTTAAATTATACCCGTTTTTAATTGCGATTCTCTCTATCTCGATTCTTACAAGACATATTTGCGTCCAAGGAGGGTTTGCACTATTTCCTAATTATCTTGAAGAGCAACTTCTGGCGGACCCTATTACTATTTCCCTAATTTTAACCGTTAATATGACCACTCAAGCATTGATTATGATTCCTGTAGGACGTCTCGTTGATCATAAGAAATTTGGACGAAAAATTGTTCTACTTCTGGGAATTATAGGCTCAAATCTTACTGTTTTTTTGTGGTCGCTTATAGATATTCCCTGGATTTTAATTTTCCCGCAAATGTTAATTGGATTCTCCTGGCCTGCTGTAGCGACTGCTTCTACCGCTTTAGTGACTGATATTACCACTCGACGGAATCGTAGCCAAGGAATGGGCTGGTTCAACACAGGCTTGGCGATAGGTGGTAGTATAGGTCCCTTAATCTCTGCATTAATTTTTGCCCAATCTGGCGGTAGCTTCTCTCTCGCCTTTCAGATTCTCTCCCTATTCCCCATCGTTGGCATCATCCTCATTCTAATCACATTTTCTGAAAACCGCATAACTCATCAATATTCCTTAATTGGAAGTAAAAAGAATAAAATTTCTTAGCCAAACCATTTAGAAACAAAATCATCTGAAAAGATAAAAATTAATTCCTTTTCCTAAGGTAAC
>SUPS01000052.1:0-11068 GCA_005191415.1 Candidatus Helarchaeota ASGARD archaeon Hel_GB_A | reverse complement strand
GATTGGTCCGTTTGTGAAGGTGATAAAATTACCTGGAACTGTACTAAATATCTCGATAATCCATCTATTACCATAACATATCATTACACAGTTATAATAACGGTCTCGAATTATGCCGATTGGTATGGTGCCGAATATATAAATGGTACTCTTGATCAAAATGGCACAAGTGCTATAACTTTCCTGAATTCCGTAACCGTAAGGGGGCTTGCCCCTTCGGCGGGATTCTGGATGAATGAGCCCATTGACGATCCTAACGTATCAATTCATTTCATTGCAACTCAACTCGATTTGAATTCGCTTAAAACTGCCTTGCAGGATCTCGCAACGAATCCTAACTATCATTTTTCTGAATCCACTAACTCACAAGGGGTAATAAGTTTCAAATTCTGGGGGTCTGGTGTAGATGGCTCTACCTCATGGACCTATACTGCTGTTATCAATTATACATCTGATATGGTTCTTTATAGTATCGATGATGAGCGCTATGCGGAAGATGGTAGTGATACTGACCTTGAACGATATACATGGCGACGTACCAGTTATTCACATGGAACATGTCTCGATGATAGTAGTAATGCTATCCCCGCATTTCCCTTTCTATTGGTTCTCTTAGCTGCAATGGTTAGTTATTTCATTTACCTTAGAAGGTATAGATTTCTTGATTGAAAAGTAAATTATTAATCAATTCCTTTTTTTTTATTAAACAACTTTCAGGAGAAAATGAACGATTTCATCCATAATTAAGTCTATATTTAAGTTTAATCTTTTATAAAAAAATGGACTTATAATACATGATTATTAGATATAGTGAGGTTTTTATTCCAATGAAGTTAGAACATTTCTATTCCTCTTCTTTAACGTTTACCCAGCACGTTTTGGCTGGTATTTCCGATTCAAAAATTGAATTTCCTTTAAATTTCATTCCTATTCAACGGGCAAAACGAGTATCCGAGCTAGATATGGAAAAAGAAGCTCAATGGTTGATAACAAAATTTAAAAAAGTTCTAGGAAAGCGGAAATTTAATTACATTGTTATAGGTGCTCCTTCAGGAGGCATTGCACAATTTGCTACTGCTTTAGATGCTCCATTTCTTCCCTGCCATTTCCTGAGGGTCCCCTTATATCGTCGGTATAAAATATTACTCGGGCATGATCCGGATGATGTTGCAGGTTACTACCATGCCTCGATGCGAATTGTTGCCAAAATCATCGAAAATAATGAGAATTGTAATGCCATAATTCATTATGATCCCATTCACGACCGCCCTCTTGTAGGAACATGCCATACTTTACGTTTCAAATATCGTTTTTTACCAGAAGCTTACAAAGAATTTATTTTAAACCATCTGAAAGAAAATGGAACTATTATTTTCACACATATCCAACAGACATGGCCGCAATACATTGTAAGCGATCGGATATTTTTCCAATTAGGCGGTGCCGATGGAGTAACGCCCGAAGAATTTGCGAATGGATCTGACCAAATAGATAAGTGGGCGGCAGAGATGAATATTTCCCATAGAGGGGGCTGGGACCTTAATTCCTCTGGGGTTGGTCCGTATGAGACGCGCCATCGTCCCGAATCTGAATGGGGGAACCCTCCAGAATTAAAAGATGCCACAAAAGCATTTTGCGACGAAAATAAATTGAACTTCCTCTGTATCACAACAAATGACTATAACCTGCCTGGTATTCTCGGGACCTATGCGTTCTATCGGAAATTCATGAAAAGTAATTTACCCCCTCGGGGTATTGCGCTCGAAATTTATACTGCTACTTTCTATTCGGCAATTCCTCGCTCTCGTTATCTTCCTATATGGGCCGTCTTTCCTCCCTCTGGCAGTTATAATTATATTTCCCGATTTTTAAAACAAATACTTTCTGAATTTCCTGAACTCCCTCGTAAATTTGCGCTCACTACGATTCCAGCTGGATTTGCTGAGCAGAAATATCATTTCTCTGATAGCATTCCCTTCAAAGCATGGAAAGATCTACTTCTCCAATACGCTGAATCTTCTGATGATTTAATGGTAATTCATTATAAAGGCGATCAAATTAAGTTTGGCAATATCAAAATTGTTTTGAGTTATCCAAAACTTTATTCAGAAGCATGGAAATGGGGACAGCAATTTCCATTAGACCAATTCCTCCCTCTCAATATAGATGATATCAAATGGGCGGCTCGGAGAGCAAATCTTCAAGTATTAGAAAATTAAACTTATATATCTACGACAAACCTTAACATTACTCTGGAATCGTCCTGTATGATTTCCATTAAACTATAAGTTGGAGCTTTAATTTCTGTTCGTGAAGGATGCTTTTCGGGGTTAAATTCTTCTCCCCAACATTCTCCGTTTAATTTGAATTTCGTCTCATTTTGTTCTATTTTAATCTTGAATTTTGAGAAAAGGAGTCCTTCAACATCGAAAAAGTAGAGAAATTGATTAATCCATTCAAAAAGAAGGGCTGATAAATCTTCTGCTTCTACCGTGATATCTCGCTTTATTTTTGGTTCAATTGTTTTTAAATCTGTCATAACCTCAAATAAAGCATATGCTGCCTGGATAAAAGCTTCCTCCAGAGTACTTCCAATTGCTTCGATATATACATCCGATATATGCTCTAAAAACCGGAACTCGCCCATACCACCAACTTTCCACTAGTATATTCTTAGGTTTTTTAGTCGTTCATCATCAAATTTTTATGGATTTATGTACCTAATAAGATAAGAACATATCGTCCAAATTAGCGTCTATCAAGCCGGGATAGCCAAAGAACGATAGAACGTTCGGCAAAGTGGATTACGGCGCAGGCCTTGAGATCACAGTAGAAAAAAAGAAAGTCTGTGACTCATTGAAGGCTTTCAATGAGTATTTTCATTGAAAGTTATGTGAATAGTCGCGTGGGTTCAAATCCCACTCCCGGCGCCTTTTTATTACTTATTTTTTTGATAATTCTCTATCAGTAAGACTCCAAGATGATGAAACAATTCATCAATGTTTTCGGATGTTTTTGCTGAGATTTCCTCGTAAGGTATATTGAGTTCGGCGGCGAGTTGCTCGCCTTCTTCTCGAGTAACTTTCCGTTCATCCTCTAAATCAATTTTATTAGCACAAAGCACACAAGGGATTTCTGTTGGGACAAATGACTTTACCTCATCAAACCACTTTTTGACATTTTTAAATGACATTGGTCTCGTAACATCGTAGAGGATCAGACATCCTTGAGAACCACTATAGTAAATGCGTCGCATTTCTTTCCAAAATTCCTGTCCTGCAATATCCCAAATCTGGAAATTAACCAAATCGTCTCCTATCCAGTATTCATTCTTGACAATCGAAACGCCTATTGTTGGTTTATACTCTGATTCGAATTTTGAATGTGCAAATTGCACTGTAGTGGTTGTCTTTCCGACACCTGCATCCCCAATAATCACTATTTTAAAAACATATTCGTTTTTCGGGGTAATTTTTTCTTTTAACTCATCTTCCGTCCTTGGAACATCTAAAGAAACAGTCTCCCCTTTAAGAATTTTTTCAATTTTATTTGCTACATACACACTGTAAGCCGTTAATACTGGTTTGTTAGCTTTTTCTTCACAGATTGTAATAAGAACAGCTTCTGGGTTGATTTGGCGAAAAATGAATCCTTTCCCAGGGGTGGAAATTTGTTGCATGCTTTTCCGAAACATGCCCGTTTCAAAATCGATACGAACAATATCAGAAATATAACGAATCAAGCTGGTTAATCCACCAATCGCTTGTTCATCAAAACCTGGACGGATTATAGATGTTAAAATTGACCCATCTCGCTTCACGATAAAAACCGCTTCTGATCCTTTTGTGGCTGTTAAGTAATTTTGCAATAACATATTTAACGGTCCTAATTCTGCCATCGTCTTCTCCTCATCATTTCATATCAGTAAAAAATAATATTCAAAAAAGAATAAAAAATTATGTATTTTCTTTCCTCTATTTCTTTTTTATAACTTTACGAAAATTTGGTTTTCGTTTTTCGAGAAAGGCGTTTTTTCCTTCTACAGCCTCTTCAGTGCCATAATAGAGTGAAAGTCCACCGACACCTAAATGCGTAATGCCTGTTGTACCATCACTCTCCGCTAAAAATGCATATTTCAACATCTTCAATGCTGTTGGGCTCTTTTCTAATAATTCTTGACACCACCGATCTACTTCCTCATCCAACTTTTCCATAGGCACGACGGCATTCACAAGTCCCATTGCCAAAGCTTGTTGTGCAGTATACCGACGACAGAGGAACCAGATTTCTTTTGCGCGTTTTATCCCTACCGCACGCATTAAATCACCAGTTCCATAACCTGGATCGAATGATCCGACCCGCGGTCCAGCTTGACCGAATTGCGCATGTTCTGCTGCAATGCTAAGATCACATACTACATGCCACACATGCCCGCCTCCAATCGCATATCCATTTACTCGTGCGATGACTGGTTTTGGTAAAGTTCGGATTTGATGGGTTACGTGCTGCCATGCCACCTCTAATGGCATCATATATTTTCCTTTATACCCACCCTTTTCACGAGTTGTC
This sequence comes from Candidatus Helarchaeota ASGARD archaeon Hel_GB_A, assembly GCA_005191415.1. Lineage (GTDB taxonomy): Archaea > Asgardarchaeota > Lokiarchaeia > Helarchaeales > HEL-GB-A > HEL-GB-A. The sequence continues at coordinate 6,499 of SUPS01000052.1, read as the reverse complement.
TGATCTCCTCCTGTACAGAACGCCTTATCTCCCGCTCCGGTAAAAACTACTACCCCAATTTCATCATCCATGCACCGATTGAAGGCATCGATTAACTCATGGACTGTATGCTGTGTACATGCATTGTATCGTTCAGGTCGATTGATTGTAATCTTTGCTACACTCTTTTCGATTTCAAATATAATATCTTCATAATCCAATTTTCTTCACCATTTCCTGAGTTACAATTTCACTACTTTGAATTTCAAATCAATTTGAATATTTCAATTATTCGCCTTACTACCAATTATTTCATTACCAATCAATTTATATAGTAGATACCAAATAATTACTGTTCACCAAATACTATATAGGAAAATCACAATTTTCCTGCTAATATATATAGGAGCGGAATCATGAAAAATAGGCGAATTTTCTTAGTTTTTCTCCTCCTAGTATCTATAAACTTAAATTTTAATTACTTATTAATACCCATAAAATCACATTCAGGAGACGTATTAAATGCCCCGCTTCTATCCTATATCCCAATAATCGATGGGACTTTCAATTCAATAGATGAATGGAACGATGGAGTAGTGACACATTGGACAAGTCCCTTTGAAGTATATCTTTATATCAAATATAATAGTTCTTATCTTTATCTTTGTGCAGATTCGGTGGGTGATACGCTTTCCAATACTATTGATTATATCTTTATCTACTTTGATACGGACCATGATGGAAATCCAACACCAGGACACGATGATGCCTTTTTGATGTATACATTTCCCTTTTACGCACATTATACTGATGGTTCTGGGGCTGGATATGATCTTACCTATCATTGTGATTTTACTTCCCATCCAGGATTGGTAGGGGCGTTTAGTTTTAGTACCAGTCCTAATTCAGGTTCAAATCATAGGATTTATGAATTCCAAATCCCATTGGCACTGCTAAATGTCTCCCCTGGTGATACACTTGGATTTGGAATATATGTCTATGATTGGGATCTTTCTCAAGCTAGTTTTTGGCCTTCAGGACTCATTAGCTCGGATTTAACGACATGGAGCGATCTCGTGTTGTATGTTCCACCGCAAGCTGAATTTCAGATCTCTAATGTCACACATTCTCCTCTCTTCCCATCCCCTGCTGATACAGTTGAAGTTACAGCGAATATCACATCCTCTAAGGAAATAATGAATGCATCAATTTGGTATTCAGCAAATGAAAGCAATTGGTTCCAACAAATAATGCATTTATCAGAAGGAACTCCTCAGAATGGTATCTGGAAAGGCATAATTCCCCCCAATCCCTTAAATTCTACCATCACTTTTTATATTGAGGCTATAGATAACTTAACTAACTTTTTGAAAGTAGGACCTTTTAATTATACAGTTTCAGACCGAACACCACCTGAATTAATTAATATAACTCAATTCCCTGCCGTTCCGAGTGCCAGTGATATGGTACAAATAAATGTTTCACTAAAAGATACTTCCGGAATTCAAGATGTACAATTATTATACAATTACAACTCTTCTGGTTGGACTTCAAATACACTCTCTCTAGCTCAAGGGTCGAACATAAATGGAATATGGACTGGCTCCATCCCTTCTTTCGGGAATGGAACTGTAGTCCATTATTATATCAATGCCTCTGATATATTCGATAACTTTCTGATTACTCCTGAGAATGCTCCAATAAGTACTTATGGCTACAAAGTAGCTGAGGCTGATACTACTGCCATCCCAATCACTACTGTAGATCTAGTCCCTTCCACGCCAACTTATCGAGATAATGTAACTATTTCGGCAATAGTTAATATCAGTACAGAAATTTCAGGCTTAGATAATCTCACACTTTGTTATTCCATAAATTATTCCTCTTTAATTTATCAAACAATGACATATTCCAATACCCTTAGCCAAGATCTTCTGAATTTCAGCATAATACTTCCTAAATTTTCATATTCTGATATCATATTTTATAATCTTACCTCTTATGATCGTGCAGGAAATTTCTTTTTCACCCCTACTTATAATTTTACTATTCAAGATTTTGATCCCCCTACTATTTTAGATCTTACTCACACACCAAATCGCCCAAATACTAATGAACAAGTTCAAGTGAATCTCTCATTAAACGAACCGAAAACAGCCGCTGGGGTGAAAAATGCTACGCTCTATTATCGTGTTGAAGAGTTTGCTTATTTTCCTTTAGAATCTCCCCATCCACTTCCTGATTTATATACTTATACTTGGAATATTTCGATCTCTGATGGGATAATCGAAGCAATTTATTTCGAGAACATCTCGCTAGAGGAGGGATTTGATTATCTTTATATTTATAATGATAGCTATGGGCTTCTTGATACTCTTACAGGCGAAATTAATCGTTATGTTGTTCCAATCAATGATTCTATAGTAAGAATTCAAATAAAAACCGATATGGTCATTAAAAGTTGGGGCTTTTTCATCTCCCGTATCAAAATTCTACACAATATCCATGCAATTCCAATGAATTTAGTCGATGGCGATAAGTACAACGGTATCTGGAATGCCACAATTCCAGCAAAAGGAAATATAAGTAAGGTTTACTTCATTTGTCAAATATTTGATTATGCTAATAACACATCTTTTTCAAATCTCTCTCTATACCTTGCCGCTGAAACAAATCCGCCTGTAATAACCAATATAAATCAAACGCCTCCAAATCTTAGCATATACACAAGCGTAGAACCTATAATCACGACAACTATAGTCGATGATTCTGCTTTACATTACCTAGAATGCGCAATTCTTCAATATACTACTGGAACTACTTGGACTAATCTTTCAATGCAATATCTAGGTGATTCGTATTTTCCCCTTGCTGGACAATGGTCTGCTACGCTACCAACTTTTCCAGATGGAACCAAAGTGACTTATCGGATACTTGCACAAGATTTAGCCAACAATACCGTCATCTCAGAGAATATCACATATCTTTGTGATGGCATTGCCCCCAATTTATTATTTGCAAAACATTTTCCCATACAACCAAATTACAATGAAACCGTTCAAGTGGTAACCAATCTCACAGATAAGTATTCTACCTTTAATGGAGCAGGGATTGAATCTGTTATCATTGAATATTCTTATTGCATTGATTATAATCTTGAATCTCCTCATCCTTATCCTGATGGCTATAGCGCTACTTGGATAATCTATTTCCCTTCTGCATATGGAATAGCTGTGCATTTCTCCCAAATTGACTTATTATTTGGTGATTCTATTATCATTCGCGATGCAAGTAACAATATAATTGATAGCATTATTGCTAGTGCTGTTAATTATTGGTCTACACCCGCTTACTCGGACAATATTACCATTACACTGTATTCCGATGAATATGGCAACGAATTTGGCTTCATAATCGATCAGATTCGAATAATAAAAAATTCTACTTGTGTGCTTCAAGCAGGTTCTATTTATGATGGTAAATGGGAAGGCGTTATTCCTACATTTCCTTTCGGCACCGAAATTGAATTTAATGTAGTGGCTGTTGATTTCGCCGGGAATTCGGCAGCAGTACATAGCGGGAGTTATATTGTAACCGATACATACAATCCTAAAATTCTTTCATACAACCTTTCAATCCAGACACCAACTCCCCAAGAAGATGTCTACATTACCCTCCAAATCTTCGAAGATGGGGCCGGAATCGATAAAGTCATGCTATATCTTTCTACAGATGGGGGGTTAATATGGAACAATATTCCCTTTGAAAATCTTTCAGCCGATATTTGGACCTGCACTATACCAAAACAGCCACATAACACACTTGTGAAATATTACATAGTCGTTGTCGACAAAAATGGCAATGCTATTCGTAATCCCTCCACAGGATATACGATTCTCATCTTCCAATCAATTTCCATAGAATCGAACATCTTCCTTTGGATTCTATTAACGGTATTAGGAGGTATCGCTCTTATTTCAATTATTCTTTATTTTAAGAGTCGGAAAACGATAAAACAGAAAGAATTAGAATGGAAAATGAAGAAATTACCAAAATATGGAGCGTAATTTGATGAAAAAAAGAAATTTTTCAAGACACAATTTGAAACAAAGCAAGTCTGTAATGATGAAAAAAGTGAAAATAGTTTTTTTACTCTTGTTAATTTTCTTCAATGTATTAGGAACGTTTTTCTGGTATGATCACTCTACTCAATTAAAATCCGAAAAGATCGCTAAATCATCCCTTTTCCACAGATCTAGTACCACAATTTTGATTATCTACGGCGATCATGATGCAGGATCAGGTGGGCAACGATATAACGAGTTCAAATCCTATTTAGAAAATATGGGATATACTGTTGATACGATCCATATCAACACATTTATTCTTGACCCATCCGTTGCGGATTTATATAATCTTTTAATCATTGATAGAAGTTGTACGAGCTCTCATAACGTCATCAAAGATACAGGCAAACCTATCTTAGCACTTGGATATGGTGGCGGCTTATTTTTCACTAATGCCTTAGGATTTCCTAGTGTTACCTCCCAGGGGTCCACACAAAATCTTAAATGATCACCCCATATTTCTCTCTCCCAATTTAATTGGAACGGCTGGTACAAATATCGCGCCCGTATATTATGGATCAGCTTTTAATGGAGATGGTCGTGAATATCATTTCGAAATCAGCTCACTCTTAGCAGGTTCGATCCCTCTTCTCGATTATTATTGGGAATCTATCGAAAATCCGAGCCGAACTGTTCTTTTTGCATATAATATCACGAGCACTCAAAAAACAATTTTCTGGGGGTATGACAGCTATTACCCAGGAGGCGGAGGCTATACAAATTGCATTACTAATCCACTCGGGCTAAATTTACTGGAAAATATTGTAGAATATCTTAAAATGCCTATTGGAACTTCGGAAATAACTATCAAAAATGTTCAACAAACTCCACTTTCTCCTACTGAACTCGATATAGTAACAATTACAGCCAATATTAGCTCCTTTTCCAACATTACTAGTGTCCGTATTTATTATTCCTTAAATTCAACATCCTACACCTACTATTCTATGGTTTTGCTACAGGGTACTTTGAATGATGGAATGTGGCAAGGTAATATCATAAATCAATCCGCGGGAACAAATGTTACATACTATATATACGCGGAAAACGTTCTCAATATTTCCCAAAAAGTTGGACCGTTCAGTTATTTAGTAAACAAAGCCGCAGAATTAATTCCTCCAGAACTTATCAATATTACAAGATTGCCTATACTTCCTACCAATTCAACCCAAGTCACCATTAATGCCACATTACAAGATGTTTCAGGTATAAAATCAGCCCATTTAATATACCAAATTAACAGCACTACATTCCAAACCTCTAGTTCTTTAGAGGAAACCCATTTCAATGTGACGGGTTTTCAAGGTGCCAATATCACCATTTCCTCTAATGAAACGGTTTCTTTGTCCCTAAGCGGTGATTATTTTGCTAACTATTCCTTTACCACTGATGCCGATGGGGCAAATCCTGCGGGCTGGGTCGTTACAGAACCTGCTAATACACATTGTGATGTCGTTCAGCAAAAAGACGGCCACCACAAAGTCGTTGAATTTTGGGATAACATTCACTTGGATACTCCTTCGGGATACGTCAAAATGGAACAGGCTATCATCCCTGATCGTACCACGGGAAGCATGGAATTTTGGCTTTATGGTGTCGAAGGGATAACCAATGAAAACTTTATGTACATCGTCTTCTTAGATGGTGGTGCTCGAGCATTTATGCTCTGTGCCAACTGGGGTGGTTCTGGGCAAGATCTTTTAGATAATTATATGGTCGATACTATTGTGCCGGCAGGGGAATTTTCTGATAATGTGTGGCATCATATTCGTATCGAATGGAATTGCACCGCAGCTAAATTTAAAGCATGGGTCAATGGAACTTATCGGGGTGAACATAACTTTTGGAACTGGAATGGCACCGCCAGTGCTATTGATAAAATAACTTTCTCTACCTCGGGTAGCTATACTTCAGGTAATTTTAGATGTTATGTCGATGCGATAGATTACTCTTGGGCAACTGGCTATTTCCCCTACCGCAGTATTAACAATACCTACTTCGCGAAAGGTTATTACCTTTCCCCAATCTATGATTTAGGCGTTTCGAATCCTTATTATCGAACCCTTGAATTCCAGAGGACTCTGAAGCCAAATACCAACTTGACCTTAGCATATCGGACAAGTCCTGACAATAGCTCCTGGTCTAGCTGGTCAGTTGCGTACTCCTCGAATATATCGATTCAAACGTTTAAAAATCGTTATTTCCAATTTAGGCTCAATTTCACTTCTACTGGTAATCAAACTTATTCTCCTAGTTGCGATTGGATAAAATTGACATGGGGTGGAATAGGTGAAGCAAATATCACCACTATGGAATTATTACAAGGGTCCATCTATCAAGGCATCTGGAACACCACAATCCCTCCTTATAGTAATGGAACTCGTATTTATTAC
>SUPS01000294.1 GCA_005191415.1 Candidatus Helarchaeota ASGARD archaeon Hel_GB_A | reverse complement strand
TAATAGGTAGCCCATTTCTATCCACCACAACTACAGTTTGTATTTTTTTAGACGTAGTCTTTAAAATTTCCATTAATTTTGCTTCCATAGAATAGTCCTTCTGTTGAGGTAGTGAATAAAGTTAATAATAGTAAGAAGTACTTAAAAATAAAAGTTAGTATTTTGATGTCGAAAGAGGTTTTACAATGGCTGCTGTGTATGAGAAAAAATTACCGTTTTTTGAACGGATCCTCACACGTCTTTTTGAGATTTTGGACCCCTTAATGAATTTGCGAATAAATCGGAAAATTATCATGTTTATCATACGACATATAAAATTAGGGAAGGTCACAAAATACCTAGAAGGTATGCCATTATCTTTAGGAGGATGAACTATGCCCTTTGGTTATATGGGAAAAATTTTACGAGTTGATTTAACTACTGAAGCTGTGGAAACTGAAGAATTACCCGAATCCTTATATCAAAAATACATTGGAGGTCTTGGGCTAGCTGCAAGGATTCTATACGATGATTTACCCAAGGATTTAGATCCTCTTGATCCAAAAAATGAAGTCATTTTTATGACAGGCCCCTATACAGGTGTTCCTGCTCCTGCATCCGCGCGATATGAAGTGGTAACATTATCCCCGCAAACAGGTTTCTTGGGCGCGGCTAATGCTGGTGGCTTCTTCGGTCCCACTCTGAAAAAAACAGGATTTGATGGAATAGTGATTCGCGGTGCTGCTAAAAATCCACTCTATCTTTGGGTAACTGAAGATGAAGGCGAATTACGAGATGCCCAGCATTTGTGGGGACAAGATACGTATGCAACTGAAGATTTAATAAGAAAAGAATTAGATAACGACCGAATCCGGGTTGCCTGCATAGGTCCTGCTGGAGAGAACTTAGTTAGTTATGCTGCAATTATATGTGATAGAGGGCGTGCAGCAGCTCGGTCTGGCGGCGCTATGGTACTGGGCTCCAAAAAACTAAAAGCTGTTGCCTGTTTTGGAAAAAAACAAGTCCAAATTGCTCATAAATCAAAATTTAAAGAAATTGCTACCATTTTTAATAAGAAGATTTTGAAAGATGCTATTTTCAAAACCTTAAAGCTGTACGGCTCCGAAATGCTTATTTCTCTCCAATATATCTTTGGTGATGTGCCTATTAAAAATTGGAAGCAATCCACTTTTGACGGTATCGAAAAGGTCACAGGTCACGCGATGTATAAGACCATCCTCGTGCGGGATAAAGCCTGTCTTGGGTGTGTAATATCTTGTAAACGACATGTACGAATTGATAAAGGAAAGTATAAATTGGACGAAAACCCTGCTTCTGGTCCGGAGTATGAAACAGTCGCTGCATTAGGAACCCTCTGTATGATTGATAATATCTATGCAATTGCAAAAGCAAATGATCTTTGTAATCGTTACGGATTGGATACCATCTCGACTGGAAGTGTAATTGCTTTTGCTATGGAATGCTACGAGAAAGGACTCATTACAAAAGAAGATTTAAACGGTATTGACCTTAAATGGGGTAATCCAAATGCAATGATCGCGTGCATTAAATTAATCACGAATAAAGAAAAGATTGGGTCGATTCTTGCCTTAGGTACCAAAAAAGCCTCAAAAGAAATCGAAGGTTCTGAAAAATTCGCTGTAACTGTTAAAGGTTTAGAAGTTGCAATGCATGATCCTCGCTCGAATCAAATGCTTGGATTACATTACGCAACAACTCCCTTTGGAGGTCGCCACTCATCTGGATCAGAAGCAATTGCCACGGGATTGGGGTCTTTACCCTCTCCCGACCTTGATTTCGTGGCAAAACCTGATGAACGCGCGCTCGACCGGCTCTCACCCATTGGAAAAGCCAGACCCATCATTACCATACAAGATCGTAATATGATGTTCGATTCTGCTGGTTTATGTATTTGGCTCGTTTCTATGCCGGTAATACCAACACACTATTTGCCTGCATTTCTTTCATTAATTACTGGCTGGAGAATGTCCTATAGAAAAATTTTCTTGAAAACAGGCGAACGGATTTCAAATCTGATTCATGCCTTTAACATTAAACATGGTTTTACCATGAAAGATTGTGAATTACCCCATCGTTTAATCAAAGAACCTGCTGTTGATGGAGGCTCAAAAGGGCATGTCGTCTATCTTGAACCTATGCTTCGCGAATACTTTAAAATTCGCCAATGGGACTGGGAAACTGGCAAACCTAAACGCGAGAAACTTATAGAACTTGGGTTAGATGATATAGCGGACGATTTATGGTCTTAAAATCAATTGGAAAAATGATTTCATAATTTAGTAAGAATTTGCGAAATCTTCTCAATTTATTTTTTTTCATTTTTTGCGCATTTTTTTCATCACTTTATAGCCTCTTAGGTCTGTTTTTCCGTATTTGAAATGCGACTCAAAATGCGATGCGCATTTCTAAAAATTCCAAGGAGTTTTTATACGTTTTTCTGAAAAAAAACAACACCCATATATGAGGTGTTGTTATATGGACAAACTAGAATTACTCAACGATAGTAAGGTATTAGCACTTGCTATAGTTCTTATGGGGATTGTACTAGGACTTTCGGTCTTTGCTACTGGAAGTGCTGATCCCTGGAGCCCCTGGCCTTGGATCTAAATTATATAATCTCTCATATAGTTCCTTAAAACCCCCCCTATTTTTTTCTTTCTCATCTATTTTTAATATCTTCCTCTTCAAGATTTTGTCAGCACATAAAATTGTAATTTTTGGAATATCTGAAAAAATTACCGTATACTTAAAAAATCACGGCGTGATGGGATTAACGATTTTCATTATAGAATCAATCTTTGGGAAAATTCATGGATGAAGCAATTCTAAAAATTATTTTTGTTGGTTTAGACAATAGTGGAAAAACTTCTATTTTATATACGTTGGAAGGAAAATTCGCGAAAATTGCCAATATCAAACCTACCATTCGCTTTACAAGGACCGATTTCACTATTCTCGGATTACCTATTAAAATATGGGACTTAGGTGGGCAAGAACAATACCGTAAGGAATATCTTAGCTCTGAGAAATTTTTCAGGGATACTGATTTACTTTTCTATGTTATAGATATTCAAGATAAGCATCGATTTACGGAATCAGTTGAATATTTTCTTAATATTCTTGAAGTATTTGAAAAAATTGACCCGAATAACTATCCTCACATTGAAATCCTGATTCACAAATCTGACCCTTACATTCGTGACTTACCCGATATGAAAAACAATGTTGTAACTCTTAAATCTCTCTTCTCTGAATTGGCAAGCCAAATTGATATAACGTACCATGAAACCAGCGTATTTGATTTTGAATCACTAAGTCGCGCTTTCGTCCATGGCGTCCTAAAAGTACTTCCAAAAGGTGAAATTATTCAAGAAGTCCTCCACGACTTTCTCTTAAAAACTGGTTCAAATGCGATAATGTTACTTGACGAGAATGTTTTACTCATTGGTGAAGTTTATCTAGATGAAATTAGTAAAAACATCTGCCATATATGTGGCCCATATTTTGCAAATATGGCTGAAAAACTTCGTGATTATAATTTATTTACACCTGAAACAATTGAAGTGGAAATGGCAGGCTGGCTCTTCTATAAACGCATTAAACATCAGAAATCTCAATTTTATTTAATCTTTTTCACAAAAAATTATGATAATTTCCAGAAAATTAATGAACTGCTTCCTGCTTTTACGGAAGATATAATAAGTCTCATAAAATACATAATCTGATGGCGATGCCAAAAATTACCGAGATCGATACATCCAAAATTACCGAAAATCATAAATATAGTCTCTTAGGAGGGGAAAACAATAATCGAGGGACTAAAAAAGATTGAAACAATTAATAGATGCAAACTAAAAAACCTATATAATTGTTATTCTCACTATACTCAGTCCGCATAGGTTTCATGAAATATATAAGGAAAAATGCAATGAGAAGAAGCATAATCGTCAGAACAATAAAAAAGCTTTTAATATTTCGCCTTTTATCCATCAACTAATCTCTCCTATCCTTATAAATCACATTTCATTTAAATTGAAATACAAATACTTAAGTTCGACAAGAAAAGTTAATTTAACTGGAATCGTTTCATCTATTTAACCA
>SUPS01000293.1 GCA_005191415.1 Candidatus Helarchaeota ASGARD archaeon Hel_GB_A | reverse complement strand
GGTTGCAAGTATAAGTTAGTGCTTGAACTTTAAAAATTTATAGGAGTCTTTGCACCACCTCCTCTTTTTTCCGCAGAGTTAGTGTTCGAAAATAAAAGTACCCAAAGAGCACTAAATTGATTAATCCGACAGAATTATTTTTCACCGACTTGTGCACTTTACAATTGAAAGGAATTTGCCGTGTGAATCCACATTTAGGGCATTTATAAGTTTTATACCCATTAAATAATTTACGATACTTAAGCAATTTTTCTACTTTGTTTACCTTAAGATTTCTTAAGGCAATTAATTCATCGAAATTTTTTTATTAAAGAAAAAATAACGCATGAAAATGAGTGAGCGAATAAAAATTAAAAAGTACTTCTGTTTAATTTTAAATCGAGAGATGGTGAAGGACTTGAAGCGAATTCTATTTGATGAAACACATGATGAATATATGATAATTAATGGTTTTGCCAAAGATTTCTATCCTGAAGGAGAATCATGGAAATCTTTGTATGATCTCTTGAGTAAATATTATAATATTGAAAAAAATACGAACCAATTATCCGAGGAATTACTTCAAGATTATGATATTCTTGTTTTAGGCTTTCCTCGTGAAGAATTACAACCTAGAGAAATCCGCAATATCATTAATTTCGTTGAAAAAGGAGGGGGTCTCCTCATTTTACATGAACATGGTGAATACACACGATATTTCCCAAACAATATAAACAAATTAAGCGGTCATTTTGGAATAATTTTTAATACGGATATCATTTCAGATAAATCACAACATTATAAAATTAAAAATAAAGAATATTTAGGAGGAATAAATGAAGAAACACCAAAGATTAATAATTTTCTCAATCATCCAATCCTAGAAGGTGTTAAAGAATTTTATATCATTCGGGGGTGCTCTATAGATGTTATTCCCCAGAGCTTAGCTAAAGGAATTGCTTTTACTGGATATCTATCAAAACCAAAATATGCACCTGTTATTGCTATTTCTGAATATGGCAAGGGTCACGTTGTAGCAATCGGTGATACAAACCTCTTTGGGGATTTAAATACAAATGAATTAAGCCTCGGTAATATATCTCAATTAACTTTAAATATTTTTGAATGGCTCCATCTTAAAGAACCCTATGCGTTGAGTATAGAAAAAGAACTTGTGTATGATTCTGCACGACGAATAAGCTGGGCAAAAGATCTTCAAATGCGATATAATATAAAAAATGAAAAACTTTTTGAAGCAATAAAGAAGGTGCCCCGTTCTGCATTTATTCCATCTGAATATAAAGATGAAGCATATGAGGATATCGTAATTCCGTTAACTGAAAATAGAACATTATCGACACCAGGAATGATCGCAATCATGTTGGATGCATTAGATCCGAAACCATTCCACCATATTTTACAATTATATTCGAAATCGGGCTATTGCGCATCATTAATTGCGGAAATGACAGATGGTAAAGTGCATATTAAAATTTTAGAAGATGATCCTGAAGTATTTAACATCTCATTGGCTAATATCAAAAAATTTCCTAAATATCTTAAGGTTATAGACCTAGAATTACTACCAGATGTTACAAAATTTTCCAAATTTTCTTGTAAATGGGATCGCATCATAATTTGGGGTGCAATTCCTGAAATTCAATATATTTCACGATTTAGTGATTATCTCACGAGAAATGGAAAAATTATAGTCCCTGTAGGACGAAAGTCCCGTCAGGTTCTCTATGAATTTCAGAAGGAATGGGATCGTTTGAAGAAGAAGAAAATCACTGAGTGTGTTTTTTCTCCAATTTATGGACGTTATGGATTTAAAGGAAGACCCTTTATTCCTCATATTAAGATTGATGATTTATTTCTGAAAAAACTTAAAAGTTGGGAAGAAGAAATAGAGAATGAGCCTTTTGACGAATGGGTTGAGATTAAACCAGAAGATGAAGCATTAAAATATTTTGATACTGATAATGAAGCCTCCCTCGAACCTATTACTAGACCAGAAAAAGAAGAATCTGCTATAGAAAGAAAGAAATTCTTAATTGGAATGATCGAAGGCAGTATTACGATAAAAGTAGTGGAAAAAGGGGGTACTCTGGAGGTTACATCTGATACAGGAGGAAGTATTGAATCCCAAGAACCTAGTCGTCGAAGGTGTGACGATACTATGTTAAAAGCCATTGAAACAAGAATTAATGAAGCAATTGAAATTGCCAGAAAAATCTCTGCCAATAAAACTTCAATGGATCCTGAATCACAAACCGAATTAAGGGAAAAATTGGTCAGTGTAGGAAAGGCAATGTATAGTACTTTTTTCACCAAAGAAATTGCTGATCTTTATAGAAAGATAAAACATCCCGATCAATATCCTCTTCGTATAGGTATTGATATCGACCTTATTCATTTTCCATGGGAATTAATTTATGATATTGAAAGTAAAGAGTTTCTATGCTTAAAGCAAGCCATTGGACGTTTTATCATTACGCCCGAGAGAATACGACCAACACTATTTGAAAGAACACCAAAAGACAAAATAAAATTTCTTATTATAGGAGATCCTGCGCCTACAATTACCTATGAGAATTACAAACAGTTTTTCCCCAGTCATGAAGAAATAAATGAGAACCTATTGGGAAATTGGGGATTACCTGGTGCTAGAGATGAATGTAATCAATTATCAGCCAGATTAAAAAAACTTAATTTTAATATTGAGGTAGATCAGAAAATAGGGAAAGATGCAAATTTAATTGATGTGAACAATGCATTTGGTGGAGAATATGATTTCATTCATTATTGTGGGCATACTGTCTTCGATACAGTAGATTTCGACAAAAGTGGGCTACTGTTAAATGATGGATTATTGAGTGCATCTACCATTAAAGGTGTAATGTATAATGCTGATGCCAAACCTATTTTGATTTTCGTGAATGGCTGCGAATCCAGCAGGGCGGAGTACGAACCATGTGAAATAACTTATGATAATAAAACCTATGGGTTAGCCACTTCCTTTATATCTTCACATATCAATTATATTGGTGCCCAATGGGAAATACATGACTTATCTGCTGTGGATTTTGCCGCTGAATTTTATAACAATATGTTAAATGCTGTTCCTTGTGGCGAATCTTTGAGGAAAGCACGCCAAACTGTGTTTAATAAATATGGCATTGCTGATTTGACGTGGGCAGCTTATATCCTCTATGGCAATCCATCTCTCTATATAAAATTTGTCTGAAAATCACAGGACTAAGGGGTTTCAGCCTTTCTCCAAAATAACGAATCTATCTCTATCTGGGATGCCCATGCTCACATTGGACCATCACTTCCTTGGTATGGTACAGACCCTTCACGAACTGTCTCTGAATTTATCGAACATATGCATAAAAATAAAATTCAAAAATCAGTAATTTTTGCTAATCCCTCAAAGCCCCAAGACTATTTTCTCCGTAATCGCAAAATTGCAAAAATTGTTAAGGCTTATCCTGAGAAATTTATTGGTTTTGCACGATTTGACCCAAAACTAGGTTCTGAATCCATCGATGAATTGAAAATTGCAATAAATCATCTTAAGTTAAAAGGTGTTAAACTTCATCCTTTTGTCGAGAAGTTCTCACCTACTGATGTAACCATATACCCTTTCTATGAATCAATTTTAAATCTCAAAGTCCCTATTCTCCTACACTTTGAACCTCAATACAAAATCGATAAAGTTCTTGATGATTTCCCAGAAATTATTTTTATTCTGGGGCATTTAAATGCAACATCATTAAATCTTTTAAAAACACATAATAACGTTTTTGTTGAAACCTCGGGGACCTCCATCGATCTCATTCATAAAACAGTAAAGTACAACTCTTCTCGCATTCTTTTTGGATCCGATTATCCTTATCTTTCACCCTCGGAAGAAATAAAAAAAATTTATGCAGCTGTTAAGGATCCATCCATCTTGAAAAAAATTTTTTTTAAAAATCTCCAATCGCTCTTACAATTGTAAGAGAAAAAGTGACTTATCAAATTTTTATTCAAATATTTTGTGGAACGTTTGGACAAAAGCAATTCGATACCAAGGGAATGCAGGCTTGAAATATGCTTAAAAGTTAATGAGATTTTCGTAATTGCCGAAAGGGGAGAGGCACAATTATTAATCCCAGAGATTGTCCTAGGTGAATTAATTTATATTTTACGAA
>SUPS01000051.1:13195-19386 GCA_005191415.1 Candidatus Helarchaeota ASGARD archaeon Hel_GB_A | reverse complement strand
CTCAAGAGTTAAATATTCCTAAATTAGAGATATTAAATAAAGATTTGACGAATAATGAAAAAAAGGTATTTGAAATCATTGCTTCTCGACGAATATTTAATCGCAATAAATTACAAAAAATATGTAATAAAATGTTCGGAATGAGTGAAAAGGAATTTACAAAGATCTATTTGAATCTACTTAAAAAGCGTTACATAATTAAAGGTAGAAGATTACTCAAACCAGAGATCCTTAATAATTCAATTCGTCGAACAATATTCGATCAAGTTCTAATATCCCCAGGAATCGATTTAAGAACTCTCTCTAAAAAATTGAATCTTGATTACAGATGGATTCAATGGCATATCCTAGTTATGGAGGATTTTGGATACATTCTACAAAAACAAAAGAATGATAAAATATTATTGTATCCGGGAAATTCTTCTATTTAGAAAAATTAGAAAAAATAATCAATATAAAATGGAATATTTTAAACATCAATTAAAGGAGTTTCTCCTCCTTTTCTTTTTTCCTTCGCTCCTCTTCTTCAAATTCTTTTATTTGTCTTAATTGTTCTTCGGTTAGTTCGCCGCCTCCCATTTGCAAGAACGTTGGTAGAGTCGATTTAATTGGTGTGGATGTTTCTACAGTCTCTTTTGGTTTTAATAAATCTTCAATCATTACTTTTTTTGACTGGGGAATTTCTTGTTCTTTAATCTGGAGGAAAGTTGGTACCTCTAATAATTCCTCATCTTGACGTACTTGGGTGTGTTGCTCGAAAAACCCTTTTGGAATGACCTTTTTTGGAATAGAAACCACACCGCTTTCTTTCCACTCCTTTTCTTGTTCTTTATCCGCCCTTACATAGGTCGGTTCATCAACAGGAGGAAGTAACAGCTCAGCAGGTTTTGGTTTTTTGTCTTCTGTAACTATCGTCTCATCTTTTGCCCACTTTTCTGCCATTTCTTGATCTATTTTTTCAAAAGTGAACCCTTCTATGGGTTCAATTACTGTTCGTTTCATCACATGTTTTTTCTCTGTGATAATTATTGGATCTTTTGCATATTCCTCTGCTTTCATCGCATCGATACGCTTAAAGGTGCCCTCGGCATCTTCCAGAATCTCCGCCCTCGCCCCCCTTCCCGTTTTCTCCACCAATACGGTGGGGTCTTTTGCCCATTTCTCCTGCATTTCTGCATCAATTTTTTGGAAGGTGTATTCATATTGGAGTTCTTCTGGAGATTCCTCACTTTGGACTTTCGGTTGGACTTGGTCTGGCATCTCCGTATCTAGCCGTTGAAAGGTCGGAACATAAGATTCCTCTTCAGCAGGCTGCCTATGGACTTTTTGACCCTGTACAGGCATGGATGGTTTGACTTGAATGGAAGGTTCCTCTTCCACCTCCTCTCTGTACTGGGTATTCACAAATTGAAACCCTGTCAGTTCACCCTCGATAATATTATAGGCTAATAACGTTTCTATTGCTTGATATAACTCAACGGGACTTCTCTGAAGAACATTTCCAAGTTCTACTAAAGAAAGTTCTCGTTGAGAGTTAATGAGATTATATAAGAACTGCATCAACTGGCTATTGAAAAAATTCTTCACAGAAATAATAATGGGCTTCAATTTGATGGGTGCCACTTGCTCGAAAATGGTACTGAACTGCTCCATAAAGGTAAGAGGGATCTCGAGGCTGCCTTTATATTCATAATCGGTCCGGGAAACTCCTAATGATTTATCAACCGATCGCGCTGTTAATTTTGCCGCTCCAAAAAAAGTGGAATAGCGAGGGCTACCAAATTCGGAAAAGGAATAAATTTTTATTTTGTAATCATAATCGATGAATTCCCGCACTAATTCATCATGCAACCGCTCTGCAAACCCTGGCAAGAGTGAAGTCCCCCCAGTCAACAATATATTCCCTAAGAAAGCTTGCTGAACGGGTGGGTCGAACTTAGAAACTACTTTTGAAATGGCTTCTTGTAGCGGTTCCACATTTTCCTTTTGATGAATGAACAGCATTTCTGGTGCCAGAAACCGTTCAACCCCTACCTGGATTTTTTCATTAAAAAGAAGCGGAAATGAGATATTCGATGGCTTCTGTTTTGCCAAATCCAACTCATCAGCGGGATTTCGGCTCACATAACAATACAATTCTTTGATCGTTTCAGCAATAGCCATGGGCGAGAGAATTGCTGACTGATTCACCTCATCGAAGGCTTTCCGCTCCAGTAGAAGATTGAGTAATAACTCTGTAATATCCTTTCCCCCTATATCTAGAACCTGAACGCCATCTGTTACTATTACTCCATTCACCATGGGTGTAATCTGAGTTAAATGATGCCCGATATCAACCATTAACCCTGTTTTAATACCACCTGCCAGAAAATTCAACAATGGTTGGAACGCAGGAATAATTTCAATAGCATTATAGTTTGAAAATAAAATTCGCCCAACGTGTTCTACGACATTTGAATAAAAAGGCTGTGAAATTAAAACAGGCTGATTCCTTAAAGTAACTTTTAACAAATCCATCGAATGTTCAATCACTTTATTGAAGAAAAATTCATCCACAATTGTTCTTCCATTATAGATCCAATTCATATCAACAAAATTCCGTAAATATACCGCCTCATGTCCAAAAAAATACTCTTGCTTGACCTTATCGCTAAGTCTCAATTCTTTAAAAATTCGTTTCTTCATGATAAAATCGATATCGTCGCGAATCTTTCCCACCACTAAGGGAATGTCAAGTCGAGGGGCATATTCACCTCCGAATCCCAGCTTTATCGCATAACTTCCAATATCAATTATCAACGGTTGCATTTCAGTCCCTTCTTGTGAGTTTCAGAAATATCCTACGATATTTAGTAATATACTATTATGATTTAAAAAAATGGTACTGAATTTCCTAAGTATTTCCTTCTAAAGAACACACGTCAAATTATTTACACAACTTTCTTAAAGTTGGGTGAGGGAAGATAAAATATTAAAACTCTAAAAATAGCGAAAGAAAGAAATTAGACAAAGAAGGAAGCTATAGAGCGAGATGAAACAAATATGTCTTTAAAGAGATATATTGGATATTTCTTTTTTATCTTATTTATGGCGGAATATTCCTACCTTTCTCGAACGCAGCAACTCTTGTCAGTAATTGGTGTTCTACTCCTCCGACAATTGATGGGGGTATCGGGGCTGGTGAGTGGGATGCTGCCTATCCAAACTCCTTTTATGTTTATGATGAGAGCTCCGGAACTCCTGCGAAATTAGTTGCGATGTGGGCGATGAACGATATAGATAATTTGTATCTTCGATTCCAATGGAATGATGACACAAATGATGCTTATTACGATATTATTGTTATTTACTTCGATGAAGACAACAACGGGAATTGGTCCTGCGATGGTGTGGAAAATTACGTAATGCTTTATCTAAATTCAACTGGCTCCATATTCACCGATGGATACATAAGTATAGGGTGTGGATGCGGCATTACCGACTTGGTTTCTCAAGATGGAAATGGCTCCTATTCGTATGATAGTGGAACTAAGAGTTATACGGTGGAGTTTGCTATTCCTATCGGCAGTGCTTATTCAGAAGATCTTCAGCCAGCAGCAGGGGATCTTCTTGGAATTGGGATTGAAATTACCGATGGTGCTCCTCCTTCAAAAGGTTACTGTTATCCTGAGAACTTGACTAGCTATGGAGTCGTGACCTTCCAGCTTGCTTCACCCCCCAATGCCGTGGGGTCTTTCTTTATTTTGGTAAGCATAATCTGTGCTATTACTTTCTTAATTTATACTCGCCTAAAACCTGAGAGCAAACTAATTATCTTATAAAACTTTTTTTTCTTTTCAGGCGTATAACGTAAAATTTTATCAAATTAAGTTGAGTAGGGCGTAAAAATCAAATTCTTTTCTACAATTAGACAAAAATTGAAAAAGTGCTTTATATTTTAGAAAGAGCTTCTAACTTTTCTTTGATATATGCCATATTTTTAGCAATCTTTTTGACAATTTCCGAGGAATCAAATGATTTCATCCGATCATTGCAACAGTTAAATGCGTTTTCCATGGCACCTGTATAATCATAAAGCCTATTACAATGATGACAATAAAAAAGATAATTCGAGGTATAATACTCCATTATCTCGTTCATTTTACGATATTTCTCTTCTAAATCTCTCTGAATCTTGTATAGCATCTTTGTTCGATTAAAAACATAATAATAAATATTCTGATCTTTCTCCGATTTAATCCTTCGCGTGATAAATCCTTCATGTTCTAGATCATATAGACTACTTTGGACCGCATGCTTCGTTCCTAATTCCATTAATTTATCTAAAGTACGGGATTTCTTAATTAATAAACTCAACATCTGTTTTTTTAACTCTAAATGCTCGTTTGATAATAAGGATAGTGCATAATCCAGAATACTGATGAATTCTTTTGATTCCTTTAACGTACCATTGAATGAAATAGGACCGTCCTCAAATTCTTTTATACTCCTTAAGTTTTGAGCTAGTTGAATAAAGAATCCCTTCCACAAAATTAGTTCTTTATTTATTTATAGGAAATACTTCTATAAAAATTAATTGCCTAATTGATCTCGTGGATATCTCGAATAAATTTTAATCTCTTCTTCTCACTTAATAAAAGAATTAATCCCCTAATTTAATCCATATTCCTAATAAAATAACAAATAGGGCTATAAAACTAACTTCTAGATAAGTAACTCCGATCATCACTAGAGCAACATGAAAGGAGGATTCTGTACAACCATAATTCCATTTAATCAGTCCTAAAATAAGAGAAATCTTTCCTATTACTAAAAATATCAATCCTAATATGTATCTTCCAACATTCACTCAATGATATTATTTCTACAATTAAAATGGGATCGATATCTCCCGCGGATATTACTTTATTTTATACCTATAAAATAATTTACAGTTCCTTAAGGTAGGATTTAAAAACGAGATTTGCAATATCCTATTAAACTAACTCACTTTAGATACGAGTTGATTGTATGGCAAGTCTAATTCAAAGAACGAAATCCATCTGTCCTGAATGCCAACAAATTATTGATGCGGATTATGTCGAAGAAGACGATGGATATGTCTATATGGTGAAAGATTGCCCTGATCACGGGCATTTCAAAGACCTGGTTTCCATTAATGCTAAACATTTTCGCTGGATTCAACAGTTCACCTTTGATTCAGACGCAAAAATTAAAAATCCTCAGGTACCACACAAAGTAAAAGGGTGTCCTCACGACTGTGGAGTATGCAGTTTCCATGTAAACTCACCAGCAATTGCTATTGTGGATATAACTTATAGATGTAATCTAAAATGCCCTATCTGCTATGCTGCTGCACTGAACGAGAAAGGTAAAAATATTGAACCATCGATGGAAGATTTACGCAAGATTTATGCCCATTTCCGCTCACTTGAACAGCCTCCTGTATGTTGCATGTACGCTGGTGGCGAACCAACGGTCAGAGATGACTTTCCAGAAATCATTCGAATGACTGCGGAGCTTGGTTACATTCAACGCCAAGTTGCTACGAATGGTATCCGCTTTGCCAAGGATATTGATTTCTTACAGGAATGTATCGATGCAGGATTGAATGCAATCTATTTTCAATTTGATGGCATTGGCGATGAAGTCTATCTTAAAACAAGAGGGGCAAAATTATGGAAATTAAAACAACAATTAATCGAGAATTGCCGTGAATTAAATTTTCCAAATGTTTGTCTTGTTCCCACTATTGCCAAAGGCGTAAATGACGATCAAATCGGAAAGATCATCGATTATGCCGTTGAGAATATTGATGTCATTTCCGTGATCTCATTTCAACCCGTTTCACTGTGTGGGCGGATTGAAGAGGAAGAGCGAATGAAATTACGGATAACTTCCTCCCATGTAATTGATGCAATAAATAAACACACTAATGGAGAAACAGGCTGGATGTATCCGATGCCCGCCCTCGCAAAGTTCTCGAAAATTGCATCGTGGATTAGCGGGCAGCCTGAAATTTTGGAAATTAGCTGCAATAGTATGTGTGGCTTTGGCACATTTGTTTTTGTAGATCCAAAAACGAAGAAGATGCGAGATATCACGAAACTATTTAATGTTCCTCGATTTATTCGTATGACTAACAAATGGTATGACCGCCTGCTAAAAAAACGGCAGGGAAAGACGAAAAA
>SUPS01000051.1:0-12568 GCA_005191415.1 Candidatus Helarchaeota ASGARD archaeon Hel_GB_A | reverse complement strand
AACGAATTTAATGATATTAAATAGATTTTCGGTAAGGGTGGGTAGTAATGCATTAATTTTAGTGAAATTTGCTCGATTTTTGGTGAAAAATACAAGATAAAACCTGGTATTTTTGAAGTTAATGGCTTTAAAAAAGAGCCAACCTTGCATTTCCATTTCAATGGTATCTGGCGTATAAAATTCATATTTATGTAACTTTTCCATTACAGTAGCAAAATGAGGACCACAAATTTCACAGGCTATTTTACTAGTTTCATCGTTATATACTTCAGCGATTGTAAGGACATTCTCATCTAGCAGCATAATCGCATTAGATCCTGTTTTTTGCAAAAATTCAGTAAGTACCTCTTGAAGAATTTTCCCCCGCGGGAGGATTTTTAGAATCCCTTGCACAAACACTTGACTAAGCGTATCATGGTCGAAAACGCTGGTTTGATAAAATGTAATATCCAGAGATTCTGGTAGATCTAGAAAAAGATTTTTTAGTGTCTTTACTCGATCGAGAATGACAGCATCGTTCTTGATATCTGGATCACTTTTATGAAAAAGAACTAAAATAACAGGCTTTAACCGCAACATAATAAGGATCTGAAGGATATTGAAAAAATATTCGAGAGATTCTTCAAAACGATCTGGATCTTGGATATCAATTATGTAAAACAATACATTAGTTCTCTCAAAAAATACTTTTTTAGATAGATATTCCTTTTTATAAATTTCTTGCCCTCCCATATCCCAAACAACGATCGGAATGCCAAGGATACTGAACTGACTCCGCACGATTCGTTGAGTTGGTTGAATTGTCCCTAATTTGCCCAGCTGGGCGAATCGATTCTCAAGAACCGTAAGGATAGAAGTTTTCCCGCTGTTATCCAATCCTATAAAGATACATTTAATAGGTGATTTATTTGACTCAAGGTCATCGGGCATGTTAGATCATTCGATATTATGTAAGATGATTTTTATATCGTAGTATTTTCTATGGTTAGATGAGAATTTCTCAAATTTCTCGAGGAATCTCAAAAGGCATTTTCTATAAAGAATTAGGAATTTTGTGATTCAATGGGAGAAGCAACAAAAAAGACGTATGAAGAGATGTTCAATAAAAAAGAACGACTCAAGGTTATAAAACAAGGCATTTTGAACTTTTTAAATCGAGTAGGGGAAAGCAGACGTGATTTGATAGAAAATAAACTACATGATTTGCTGATGGATCAAAATCCTTATGATGTCTTTTATCGGGGGGCTAAAAGTCGAAAAATTCTTGTAAATCCAACTAAAGATGAGATAAATTACTGCCTAAATTATTTAAAAAGAAAAAATCTGATTGAATACAATGAACAGCGAAAAATTTGGATGATCTCAGGGGCGGAGGAACGGAAAAAGAAGCGGCCGACATTAGAAAAATTTTTTAATCAATAAAAGGCGAAAATTAGATGGAAACTGATTATGATTTGATAATTATAGGGGCAGGCCCTGCTGGGCTAACGGCAGGAATTTATGCTGGAAGGTATGGCTTAAAGGTCGCGATATTTGATAAATTAACGGCAGGAGGTCAGCTAGCTCTTGCTCCCTTAATTGAAAATTACCCTGGCTATAAGACTATTGCAGGTCCTGATCTTGCAGAACTAATGAAGACACATGCCGAAGCTGCAGGGGCTGAACTCTTCGAGTTAACTGATGTCCAAGTTATCCAAAAGATGAGTAACATGTTCAAAGTTTTGACCAATAATGGACAAGAATTCACAGCAAAAGCAATAATTCTTGCCACAGGCTCTACTCCTCGGAAACTCGGAGTCCCTGGAGAAGAGCAATTCACTGGACGTGGTGTTTCGTATTGTGCTCTTTGTGATGCGCCTTTTTTCAGTAATAAAACTGCTACTGTAATCGGCGGAGGAAATACTGCCGTCGTAAGTGCAAAATATCTTTCTGATTTAGGATCGAATGTCCGTCTGGTCCATCGAAGATCTACCACTCGCGGCGAAGAAACGATAAAAAAAGAATTATTAGCGCAAAATGTGCAGTTCTATTGGAATTCAATCGTGAAGGAAATCAGAGGAAAGGATAAAGTAACCTCTATCGTCCTACAAACTCAAGGTAAAGAGTTGGAAATTGCAACTGATGGCGTGTTTATCCATGTAGGAGAAACGCCAGTAAATAATCTTGCAAAAAAATTAGGATTAAAATTGAATTCAGAAGGCTTTATACTCGTTAATCATCATCAAGAAACTAGTATTGAAGGTATTTTTGCCGCAGGAGACATCACAGGCGGAATTTTACAAGTTTCTACTGCCGTAGGGGAAGGTACTATTGCTGCTATCAATGCATATCTATATATTAAGGGGGGATGGTATCCTGAAACGGGGACTGAATAGTTGCCATTATTTCAGGCAAAATAAAGTTAATAAGGTACTATTTTTAAAAATATAATAGAACCAATTGGATTATACTTCTGTTTCGGAGAAATAAACATGAATTATCGCGAAAAATTTAGCTGTATTCGCACGAAATGTGGTGGTCAGCTCACAGTTCCGATCAAAGTTGTCATTAAAGGAAAGCGCGTTGTTGAAGTGGCGCGGTGTCCCTCATGTCATCGTTCCTATAAGTATGTACTCCCATTAGAAGAGAAAGATCAGTGGCTACCGTTTATAGCCCAGAGATTTTTTGATTGTGATGTATGTGGGACATCTAATGCTAATAACTGGCAATATCATGGACATGAATGGCATCCTTATTGGTATTGGGCACATGCACATCGAATGCGAATTCTGATACGATGTATTAATTGTGGTAAACGGCGTGCAAAAGTCGCATCTACTCAACTTTGGGCAGATATTATCTGTCCAATAGAAAAACCCCCTGAAACCCCTAAAGAACATGCCCTAACATGTCCTCATTGTAATGCTGAAATTCCCCCAGACACGAAAATTTGCCCCAGTTGCAACCTTGAAATTATTTGTGACAAATGTGGCGCCCCTATACTTCCTAATGCCAATTTCTGTCGAGAATGTGGGGATCCTGTCCAAAAAATTAAAGTTCCCAGTGATATCGACCCTTATCAAGAGCGAATATGCCCCACTTGTCAAGAAGTATACGAAGAAGGCTCAATTTATTGTCCTGTATGTGGACAAGAGCTGATTTGCGATAAATGCGGTGCTGTTATCCGAGAGGGCGCACTCTTCTGCGTTAATTGTGGGGATGAAGTCAAAAAAGGAGAATTAAGCGAGTAACGATTATCTCAATATTTTAAACCTTTTTTCTGAAGCGTAGGCGCCATTTTAGGAACTTAAAGCTTTCAAAGTGCCTTCATCGGTGAGGGCGACTGAAATAACTTTTGAGACCCCTTTCAGATTGGTTACGCCGTATAGTTGATTTGTATAGCGCATCGCAATATCACGATGCGTAATCATAATACATTGGGATTCTTTTGAGATTTGTTCGATAAGTTTTGCTACTTTACGGACATTCATTACATCGAGGGCCGCATCGATTTCATCAAAGATATAAAATGGAGAGGGATCGACTTTCTGCATGGCAAATATCAGGGCAAGAGATGTTAGCGCCTTTTCGCCACCTGACATAGCTTGAATGCTCTTAATAGACTTCCCACCTGGCTTAGCAATGATATTGATTCCTCCCTCAAAGGGGTTATCGGGGTTTTCAAGCTCCATTTTAGCCTTGCCTCCGGCAATCATGGAAAAAATGACACCAAATTCCTTATTGATTTTATTAAAGAGATTGAGGAAAATGGTTTTCTTCTCGAATTCAATTTTATTGATGAAATCAACAATAACCTTTCGTTCTTGTTCTAATTCTTGCCGGCGGGACATGAGTTCGTCAAACCGTATTTTTGCTTCTTGGTACTGCTGAACTGATAGGGCATTCACGGGTTCGAGTGTTCGTTTTTTATTTATTAAGGCTTGAATCTCCAATTCGAGTTTGCTTTCATTAATTTCCTCTGTCATTGGAATTAAATCAATTTCTAATTCTTCAATTTTCTTTTGAATATTTAGTAGCTTTGTTTTTGCCCCCTCATTCTTGACTTTAAGGTCTGAAATTTGCTGTTTTAATCGTTCAATCTTTCGATCAAAAGTGTTAATTTCTCTGAGAATATTTGCAATACTCGCTTGGTGGGACTCGATCTCAGCTTGTAATTGATTGACTTGTGATTTTAATTCAGCTTCCACATTTTTTAATTGATTTAATTGCGTTTCTTGGGTCTGGTAGGTATTTTGAAATTGCTCAATATCTTTTTGAATTTGAACTATCGCAGCATCTATGGATTCAATCTTGTTTTTAGTATCATTAAGATTTCTAGTTAGAATTACGTGAATTTGGTGTTCTTTTTCGTTTTTAGCTGCTTTTTTAGCACGAATCTCGCCATCAATTTGTGAAATTTCATTTTCTATTTTTCGTACTTTTTGAAACAACCCCTTAATCTCACTTTTTTCGATTTCTGCTTTGAGTTCATCCCGTTCAATTTCTGCATCTCGTAGCCTTTGGAATAATTGGGTTCGTTCTTGTTTCAAGTTACTCACAAGTAAATCTGCGGCTTCAATCTCCTGATTAATAGATTCAAGCTCTCGTTCAGTCTTTTCAATAAATGCGTTATTTACCGAAATTGTATGCTTAATTTCTTCAATACGTTTTCGACGAGCTTTATTATTCTCATAAACATTATCTTGTTTCCGTTTTATCTCATTTACAAGGACTACTAATCGCTTATATTTCATATTATTGACTTCAAGTTCTGCATTGATTTTTTCCAATAACTCTTGTTCTTCTTTCAATTTTTCTTGTAATTCTGGAATTAATTTCTCGGCAAAGTTTGCATTTGCCCCTCCACTAATAATACCTTCTCGGGAGACCATATCCCCATAAGGTGTTACAACACTTATACTATCTGCTTTTTCACGAATACTTCGTTCCCAAAGATCGATAGCTTCCCGTAAATTATCTGCTATTCGCGTGTTTTGAAAAATATAGGAAATATGTCTCAATTTTTTATCTAATTTGTTGAATAACTCAAGATCTCCTTTATAATTTTTAGCCATTTGTTTTAATTGCTCCAAGGGAATGAATGATGCACTTCCAAGTCCTGATTCACGAAGATAATTAATACATGCAATTGCAGTCATCGCGTCTTCGACGATAATTGCGTTTAAATAAGGACTTAAGGCAATTTTCTCATTTAAATTCAAATTATCAAGTGGGATTAAATCTTTTAAAATTCCAATAATGCCTTTAATTTCTTTATTTCTCGCTTTTTCCACCAAATTTGTTAAAACAGGGTTTACCTCTTGATCCTCTGTAAAAAATGATTTAATAGTGTCTATTTTTGCTGAAATAGAAGATATTTCGTGTTGAATCTCCATTTTTCTCCGTGCTAATTCTTCAATACTATCTTCATAAGACTGACGCTTCGCGGCTGATGATTCAATTTGCTTTTCAGCAATTTCTAAAAGTCTTTCTGATTGTTCAAGTTCAGATTGTAATTCATTAAGTTGAGTTTCTAATTGCGTGTTTTCCTTTTTTCTCATGTCAAGTTCTCTACTTTTGTTAAGATAATTCGATTTCTTAATTTGAATGCTAGATTCTTTCATTTGGATCTGAATTTCATTGTTATTCAATAATTTTTCCGCTTTGTTTATTTGAGCTTGCAATTCCTCATAACGTTCTTGCATTCCTTTGTATTCAGTATCTCGTTGGGCAATCTCCTGATTCAGGCTTTGTTGTTTACTGACCTTTTCACTTTTTTGAAGTTCTAATTTCTTAATTACTTCATCAATTCTTACGATTTCTTCTTTTGTTTTTTCAATTAATTCTTCGATTTCCCGAATTCTTTTCTGCGATTCTATCTTTTCTTGCTGTAATTCTGTAATTCGCCTTTGATTGTTTTTTATATCACGTTTCAATCCTGTAACTGAGGCTTTAAGATTCGAAAATTGTGCTTGATTCTCTTCTACCTCTTGAAGTTTAATCTGAATTTCTTCTTTAATCTCTTTTATTTTCTGATTAACTTCATCTACAATTCTTTTTTTCTCTAATTTATTTTGTTGTAATTCATCAATCTGTTTACTTAGCTCTTCAATTTGAGCTTGATTCTCCCTCATCTCTTGGATGAGACGTTTATGTTTACTTGATAAAAGTAATGTCTGTTTATCATAAATTTCATTTGAAACGCGTTCCCATTCTTCATAACTCTCTTTTTCTTTTGCCAAACTTTTTACTCGATTCTCAGATTCTCGAATTAGGAGATCTAATTCACTTAATTTATTCTCTGCTTTATCTAATTCCTCTAAAGCTGATAATTTCTTGAGATCAAATTCTCGTGTCCCTGCAAGTTCTTCAATCATCTCTCGACGTGCCTCTGGATGCATACTTGCTAATTCTGCAATCCGCCCTTGGAGCACGAGATTAAACCCCTCTTTCACGTCGATATTTGCTATCTTCAGCTTATCCATTATTTCTGTGCGAGTAGTCCTTTTGCCATTAAACCGATAGACTGACCCACCCCCACCCGCTTTAATTTCTCGCTTCACACTTACTTCATCAAAGGGAACAGGAATACGTCGATCTGAATTATCAAAAATGATTTCTACAACCGCCTTTTCAGCAGGTTTATCCCCCGGACGCGTGCCGGAATAAATGAGATCTGCTAATTCACGTGCGCGGAGACTTTTTGTACTTAATTCTCCTAAAACAAATGAAACCGCATCAACCACATTTGATTTTCCACTCCCATTTGGCCCTATAATCCCCGTAAAACCTTTTGGAAAGGATAAATTCACTGTTTCATTCCCGTAGGATTTGAATCCTGTCATTATTATATTCTTAATATAGACCATTCTTCGCTTCAAATCCTCAAATATTTCTCATTATTTTTTGAATTCTTACTACTTTTTAAAATTTGAAGATAATTAGATTACTTCTCAAGATGATTTCAATTTTTTACAACCTAAAATTAAACGGCTATATAAAATGAGAATGTTATTTTCCTCGTTTTTTAGGGGTATAACCTTTTTTTCGCATTAAGTTATTCATAACTTCGACTTGCCAGCTCCAATTACATTCTATAGCTTGTTCTGGGCACCACATTTCGCAGAGATAACACCGATCACACTTTTTTATCCATTTAGGATAAGGATCTAACACAATAGCATCTACAGGGCAGGTTTCAGCACAACTCCCACATTGAGTACATTTCTCTTTGTTCAATTTGAATTTAGGGAATTGTGAATTCAACCCTTCGAACGAAGTTATCTTTGCAAAGTCTGAATCGCGGGTCCAGAAATCCGTTTTTTCGGGTGTATTTGGGTCAAGGGCTTTTTCAAGTAACTGTTTCCCGAATTCTACTGCCTTCTTTAAATCTTCTTCATTTGGATGCCCGATACTCGATGGCAATGTATAATCAAAATCCCGATAGAGGGGGTGGCGATCAAGTCCTACGAATTGATCATTTGCGTCAATTATCTTCAACCCCTTTTTGTCTGTAATGACCTTCATTTTATAGAGCGTTGCCCCAGGATTTCCTCCACTCGAACAAAACAGGAATCCTTTTTTCCCTTCTAAAGAAGGAAGCGCTTCAAGAATATCTAAAATATGGAAAGGAGGTTTGAAATAATAAACGGGAATGCCAAATCCGATTAAATCATATTTTGAAAAATCAAAATTTTTAACCAGTTCGATGTCATTTTTCAGCTTCTTAAATCGAACTAACTCGCAAGTATGTTCCCCTGAACTAAGCCCTTCTGCAATCTTTTCTGCATACTTTTTTGTATTTCCCGATTGTGAAAAGTAAAAGATAACGCTCCTTAGTGCCATCTAAAAGATAACGCTCCTTAACTTTGTTGGTTAGATTACTTACTTAACTTCCATTTTAAAATCTTATTACTTTCCACAATAGGCATTCAATGATCAAATTTAGCTCGCTTTTTTAAACGCCAGACGAGTTGGATCTTGAGATTTCGCAATTCAGTATCAAATCCATAAATATCAGCAAATTTTTTGGAGGTACGAAGGATATTTGTATTTGCTTCTTTCTCAACAGTAATTAATCCTTTCGCATTTAGACTTTTAATATTCTCATAAACATTAGGTCGTTGAATAATCTTCACAAGCGTAGCGGAGGTGATAGGTTGGCGATATGCAATTTCTGTAAGCGTGTCAACTTCTTCTCGGGATAACATTTCTTCCTTTGGAATAAATTCTTTTATATAATCATAAAGTCCTCTTGAAAATTCCTCACAGAGTTGCATTACCCACCGGTCTTTGGTAAGATGAAGTACCTCTAATGCACTCTTTTGTTCCTCTAAATATCGTTTTATCCGTCGAAGTGCCCACCGTATCATATTCCGATTAGTTCCAAAAACTTCAGCTAATTCTAATTCGCCCAACGGTCTTCCTGCAAGAAAAAGAGCTGCCTCAACTTGACTAACTAACTTATCTTTTTCATCACTAGTTAATTTACCCACTGTTTCTTCTTTACTATCCTCTATCCTCTCTGAACTGGCGGTATCAGGTTCTATTCCAATATTTTTGGACATATCTCCCTTTAAAGAAGGTTCCGTTTCTACATTCTCCCTCTGATTTTCTGGTACTTCATCTTTGAACCCCATTCAACGTTCACCAAAAATAATTAATTTCCCATCCCCTTAAATATAATCCACATGTTACTATCTTTTGAGGAGTTGCTATGTCGCATTCAAAATTATTGAATCTGTTAAATCTTTCAACTCTTCCTTCTGACTTACCAAAATTACTAGAGGAACCGATTACCTTGTTAAAAGGGGCAGACGAGAAAGATTATCAAATTTTACAAAAAAATGGGTTAAAAAAGATTAAAGATTTGATTGAAATAAAAAATCTTGAAAAAATTAGACAAGATATTGACATGATTACTCTTGAAAAATTAGTAACAACTGCACGAATTATTAAATCTCTTAGTCAAGAAGAACCTCTAGGAAAAAAAGTGGTGATAGCTGGATTAGATGCTGCAGGGAAAACAACTATCATCAGAACCATTCTCGAACCTCTGACGTATAAACCTGGCAACGAAAAACCTACTCCAGGGGTTGATAACAAACAATTAGATTTATTTGGCTTTGACGTAAATATTTGGGATTTAGGAGGGCAGGCTATTTTCAGATCCGAATATACCGAAAAGGATCCTGAGCGTCACTTTGGGTTTACAAATCTTTTTATCTATGTGATTGATATTCAAGCTCCTAAACGCTTTAAAGAAGCTTTTGAGTACCTCAAACGCATTGTAGCAATATTTAAACACTTAGAAGAAGAACCATATTGTCTTATTTTAATCCATAAGAGTGATCCTGATTATAATCAAAAGGACATTAAAAAACGTACTAGTGAAATAATCGAGGAAGCAAAAAAGATCTTGTCGGGATTTAATCTTTCTTTTCATAACACGAGTATTTATGACCGAGGCTCTCTTTTTCTGGCATTTAGCAGAGGCATTCGAGAGTTGTCTCTGGTAAAACAGCTCCTAATTGGAATACTGACCACTTTCCTGGAAAAAATCAAGGCAACCTATCTGGGTTTATATAACAAAACAGGAATTTGTCTTGCAGAGACAATGGCAATTGATGAATTGCTGAAAAATTTTACCATTAATGTTATTTTAGGTGAAGAACTGGGTATTTTCCCCGCCGAAGCATCGAAACTCATTCTATCTTTAAAAGATGGTACTTTTTGCATAATTGAACGAATTGACTTAGAGCGCGAACGATTTTATTTAGCCTGGAAGGGCGGCGAAAATCCCGAAGCTCTAATAGGACCTCCCCTAATTGAAGAAATAAAACCATGGATCACTAATTTTCTCGTATAAATTTGAAAATTAAGCTCCTAATTGAAAAATCTTACTAAAATCTTCTTTTATTTTTGGATCACGTGTAGCTTTTAGAATCTGATTGCGATCAACTTTAATTATTTTGCTAATCGTTTCTGCTGCTTTTCCTATCTCTTTATTTCTTCGTAGTGCCCTCATTTTTTCCAGATATAGGTATGTTTCTTTTACAATTTGGAATTTTTCTGGTGGTAAGCGCTCGATTTTACTAAAAAGATCGAATTGGTGCTTTAGATCATTCCGAATTTTTGCAAATTGTTTCTGAAAGAGAAAATCATGTCTCTTCTTTTTCTTCTTTTTTGATTGGCTCTTTATGACCTCCTCACTTCGTTGGGCTAATTCTTTGATAATTTCAAACAATTTATTGATAAATTTTTCTAAATTCTTTGAAATAATTTCAATATGTTTATCTAACTTTTCGATAGATTCTTTTGTCATTTGACCTTTGTAATATTTGAGCTTTTTCTTCTGAATTCGTATAGATTCTTTTTTAATTTTTAATCTATTTGCTAGTTCAAGAACTTGTCTGATTTCTTCTGGTGAGATATTATATAAATCGATTTGTTTAATATCCCATGCTAAACGTAAGACATCTTTAACCTCATTTGTCCCAAATTTATCCATATCCTTAATATACTCTTCAATAATCGCCTCTATCTCTGAGATCATGGCTTTTAGATGTTCAATTTTAGGTTCATATTCCATTCGCTCCTTTTCCAATGCTTGGAACACTTCAATGTTATCTATTATATAGGCAAAAGATTCCGTAATTACCCGTTTTATTTCATCTTTACTCGCATTAATCTGTTCATTTACTAAAATCCGCCCCGTAATGTTATCCAAGAGATTTGAAATATCATCAATATAGCGAAGAATTAAATTGTTATAATTCTCATCGACTAATAGCGTTAATGTAGCATCTCGTGCTCGCCCTCTGGCAGCTTCATCGGGAATTTCAAAGCACTTTACAATCCCTATCTTATGTATAAATGAAAAAGGAATTACTGAGATGCTTTCAGGGACTTTTCCTTCTTCTGCAGTGAATAAATTTAATGATTTTAATGCAATTGATGAAAGATATTTATGGTCTAAATTTGGATACCATGCTATTGCGGTTGGGCCAATGTTCTCAAATTTTGAGTAAATTAATCCGCAAATAATTTGCTTTGAAGTATCCTCCTTCGCAGACAAAAGATAAGCCTTCTTTTTACTCGATTATTCCAATCATCCGTTTTTTAAGTTCTTCTTTAAAGGTTTCTTTTATGTTATTAGGATCTAAATTAAATACAGATGCAAAATAGAGGGTGGTGGTTATAACTTTAGATCGTCCGCTGGGTTCAATTTTAATTAATCCCTCTTTTTCTAGAATTTCTATCTGTTCTTTTGTTTTTTTTCCTCTAACTTGTCTTAAATCTCCATATTTAATTGGTTGTTTTAAAGCTATGTATGCTAAGGTACCCATTAATTCTTTATCTAACTTCTTCTTCGTTCTAAAGATATCTAACTCCTTTTTTTTCTCTGGATCTAGCCGCATTTGAATGGAACGCCCTTGATCCATCTCCACTATCTGAATGAAACTCTTCCGTTTTTTCAAATTCTCTCTAAGATAGTGAAGCAGATCCTCCAGTTCCTTATCTTCTTTAATATTCAACTTTTGTTTAATTTCATGGATCGAAACTGGTCGCTCTGCAATGAAAAGAATTGCTTCAAGCAGGCGTGCGTGGTGTTTTGAAACCATTGTGATCAAGAATTTTTTAGATTGTTATGTCATTAGCTGGATAAAAATTTGGTGCGTATCTACATCTTGCTCCGCAAAAATAAATCCATCCGCAATTAAAAATAGGACCGACAAGAGTACTCTGGCAGTTTGAATGCGTGGATCGCTCGCCATATGTGTTAAATCTTTTAAAAGATCATTAAATGTAATTTCACCGTTTGGGGCTTGATGACAAAGGCGTTTAATGGCTTCCTTTACCATCTCATTTTTCTCTTGAATATTCATTCGATCGGCATCAACTTCATAAAAATCATCTATATCAAAAGATTCTGATAGAGGTACTCGTCGCTTTCGTGGGCGTTTCTCTTTAAGTTTTTTTTCACGTTCAATTTTCCGTTTTAATCTTCGTTTCTCCTCTAATAACACATCAACTAACTCATTAAAAAGATCATCGACATCGGCTTCTTCTCCAAAACGCCTCAATGGAAGCCCCAACCGACCAAGAGCCGCACTTTCATGACGCTTTCTCTCTATCTCTAAATGCTCTTTAAACTTCTCCTCACTCTGAATTAAATATAGAATTTTGGCATAATGAATTTGTGCCGCAGTCTGTAAGGCTAGACCTAAAATCTTGAATTTCAAATTCTCCTTCATTTTATCAAAAAACTCAGGGAGTAATTTTCCAATATCATAATTCCAAGGATTTTTCCCTTTCCAAATATCCTTATCAATAAGAGCTAAGTATGGCATCTTTAAATAGAATTCTTCATCATCGGTTGAATTAATTTCGGTCATATCCAACAACTATAAAATCCTTAACCTATGAATCTCAACACATTTTTGCTTAAAAAATTTATCAAGTTGCATTAACTAAAAAAATCTATCAAGTTGCAAGAAAAAATAGAATATAATTATTTATTTTGTTGGATAATTCCAAAGATTTGCTTTAATTCACTCATTAATGCATTTCTAGCAGATTTTACAGC
>SUPS01000050.1 GCA_005191415.1 Candidatus Helarchaeota ASGARD archaeon Hel_GB_A | reverse complement strand
TAGCATTTAATTCTTCATTTTTAGCATTTAATTCTTCATTTTTAGCATTTAATTCATTTATCTGTGTTGTTTTATCATTTAGTTGTTTTTCTAATTCATTTAATTCATTTTCAGCTTCTTTTAATTGATTTTGGACTGTATTTAATTCGGCACGCTCTTTTTCTATCTTTTCATTGAATTCTTTTTCTTTTTGTTGAACGATTTCTTGGAGTTCCTTTTCTAATGTCTTAGTACTTTCCTCTAGTTCATTTTGTAAGTTTTCAACTGTAGCTTTATATTCTGTTATTTGACTCTGTAAGGTTTCTATGGTGGCTAAATGCTCTGCTTTTTCATTTTCTAGCTTTTCAATTGTTGTTTTTTGCTGATCTATTTGACTTTCTAGTTCATTACACTTACTATTTAAGGAATCTACCTCTTTTTGGAGGTTCTCTGCTTTTATGCGAATTTTTAAAAGCACATTCCCTTCAATCTTGTATTTTCCATCAGGCTTTTCTACAATCTTTGCCCAGTCAATTTCCATACTAGGAACCTCGCTATGAATTTTAAGTTAAATAAATTGATCTTTTTAATAAGTATTATGCCTTTAGGTATTATGGAAGGAAAAAGAGAAATAAAAATGATAAAGAAAAGAAATTACTATCTACTTTTCTAGACTGAAAAGTTTAAAGTTTTTGCCCACAATAAGGACATACTTCCAAATCTGGATCGACTTCTTTTCCACATTTCGGACATGCAATACCAAGAATTGCAAGAGCATCATCAAGATCCGATGATGCAGCTGGCGCAGGAGGTGGAGACGGTTGAGGGGCAGGAGCAGGTACTGATGCTGGCTGTTGAGTAGATATTTGAGATTCTGTATAAGAAACTGAAGCAGTATCTAAACTAGAATATGATGACCAAAAATCATCAGCCTTACCACTGACTAAAGGTTGCGAACTTGGTACCTTGATTTCTGCAGCTAAAGATGCGGGTTCAAGCGGTGATTGTGCCACAGGTTGTGTAGGTCGTGGTGCGGTAGATTGCGCAATTGTGGTTGTTTGTGTGGTAGCGGGAGTTGGTTGTTGAGCTGGTCTTTGTGGTTGTGCAGATTTTTTCCTACTTTTAAGTTTCTCATAAACTTCTCGAAGGAGATTACTCATTGTGGTTCCTAATTCAAAAGTATCGAGTGGTACTTTCTTAGCAACCGTATCCCGAATAATCCCCACAATTTCAACGTCAATGAGTTTTTTAATACGCTTGGCGGTAACTACTTTTCCGTTCAGAGCTATTTTGACACCCCAAGACCTTGTCTCATTCTGTATAACTCCAATTTGGATTGTATAATTTGTGCCTGGAATTTGTTTTTCCGATGATATTGGTGCAAATTTAATACTGCCCATAAGAACTCACTGATAAATATAATATCCATTAGTTTATTAAAATTATTTTGAGATCCATTTTATTAATAACTATTTGCATAAGTGACAACTGTTGAGTATTTATAACGCAGAAAAACGTCAAAAATTAATGCGGAAATATCTTCGCCAGTTTGATGTAACACTTAAAGATCGTGCCATTATTCTCCAAAAAAAAGGATTTATATTCCGATTTCATATGTTCCAGACGAACATTGAAATATCTTTTTCTGAATGCTTTGAATGTCCTCTAGATTGTAATAAATTCCTTGATTTTTATTTGGAAAAAGCAGAGTTAAGTGAAGCAGAGGATCTTGACCTAGAAAAAGAAGATCTTCTCTTATTAGCACATATCAAAGATATTCTTGAAAATGAATTTTCCTTAGACTACGAAATGCTTCATTCCGAATTAAAAAAGAGGATTCATATTTTGAAGTTTGGGATGATTGGTTTTGATCAAGTTGGAAAATCTACTTTATTTGAGACAATTGACGCGACACCTAAAAAAGTTGCAAATTTAATCAATAGCTATGTTAAAGAAATCACAAGCTTTCCCCCATTATTCGTTAAAATTTATGATTATGGGGCACAAGTTATGGAAAATTTCATCTCTAAGACTCCAGCTCCGCTTCTTTTGGAGAAATTACGACATTTTTATCTATACATCGTGGTAACTGATTCCACTACTCAAAATGTGATGAAAATTAAAACTCAAATTTTACCAAAATTAAAACGCCTTTCTCCTTTTGCTGCCATTATTGTGCTTGCAAACAAACAAGATCTTCCGAATAGATTATCTCCTCAGTTAATTGAAAAAATATTAGGAGTACGTACCTATCCTATTTCTGCAATTAAATCTGACAGTATTGATTTTTTCAAAAAGTTATTAAATGAGATTATTCTTTTACGATTAGAGCAGATGCGAGAGTATAATTGTCCATTTATCGAAAGTCCTTCTCCTTCTATTAAAAAAAGATTATAAACGAGGGGGCATGCGATCTACTCGGCTGTATTCTTTTCTGATAATTTCTTCGAGAAGTTCTGCCCGTTCTTTTCCTGTGAGAACTTCTAATTTGCGTATTCCTAAGGGATCTACCTTCTCTCGTAGTATTCGTACTTCTGTCTCAGTCGGAGGTTTAGTTTCCTTCAAATCCGGTGCCTTCAAAAGCTCGAATCCCGTGTTTTCTTGCACTTTCTCAACTGTTACCCCTGGATGCACTGTCTTTATTCGCATTCTATGCTCCTTTGGATCAAAATCAAGATATGCTAAGTTGGTAATAACGAATTTAGGTCCTCTACCAATTAACCCATAATCAGTTAAAGGGCGTGTCCCATCGACAAAACCCACGCCGGATCGGAAAAATAATTTTTCCGCTGGTACGAATGTCCGTTTATCATGCCGAGGTACATATAAATGTTGCCCTGCTGAATAAAGCCCCGAAAAATCTGGAATACCTGCTGCCCCAGGTAGCCTTACCTTTGGTTTGTGCCAATCTCCTATGACGGTATTATTCGTATTTCCAAATTGATCTATTTGAGCGGGTCTGAAAAATTCAATAGTAGTTAAGATATCATGAGGAAGTAATTCTAACGTGCACTCTCCAGTATTATGAAGTCGATGACACCGAGAAGCAGCCCCTAACTCTAGCCAAAGTAAACTCACTTGCCGAGCTTCCCATACAAAGGTGTTTCCCATCAGATAATGAAAAATTGCATCAGGCGCATGAGTGACTTTCGCTAATGTAAAAGCTGACCAAACTATGGGGGTAGCAACTCCCACAATCATGACATCTTTATTAGTAACCTGCCTTGCCATGAGAATGGTTAACAATTCATCTGTGGTATAATCAACCATAATTCTCACCTATGTCATAATCTTTAAAATTTCTTTTATTCCTCCTATCTTCTCTAAATACTCTTCATGAGATGCCACGGCAATATATTCTTTTTCATATTCCTTAAACCCATCCGCAGTCTGGCAATATTGAATATATTTCATCATGTGGTCCGCATCATACGTATAAAATGGAAAACAACTCGTGGGATGTGCTCCAAAGGGAACCTTTACTACTGCATCTACCTTTTGCATAGGAATCTGCCCTTTTCCTTGAAAATGAATAATATCCTCTGTTTCTACTATTTTTTCACAGGTTACAATCGTTTTTTTTGCAGTTTTTGCTAAATCATCATCGAGCCATACAGGACCTTGAATGTTTCCATTTCCTTTTTCATCTGCGTAAGGGACATGAATGATTGCCACATCCACTTGAATTGGAGGACAGGCAACTAATTTATCACCCGTTAAAGGACAATTAAACTCTTTAATATCATCTCGAACTTTCAAAATATCCGTTTCTAAAAGCCCTCTTAATGGAAGGAAAGGTAATTTTAAATATATGGCCTTTAGCCCTAAGGCTATTGTTGCTTCAGTTTCTTCAAAGACTTTTATTTGTCCTGCCCCTACAGCTCTTCTATGGTTGGGTGCCAGTCCAAATAACTCCATTCCAATAAAACTAGTCCGAATACGATCGAGACATCCTGCTCCTATCAGCATATCTGCACAGATTCCCCCCACAAATGAAACTACGCCTAAATTTTTCTTTTTTTGCCGGATTATTTCCCTTGTAGCGGCTGTCGCTTTTCTCCAAAAGGAAAGTCCACCAATCCCGATTAAATCACCATCTTCAACATATAGTTCTATCGCTTCTTTCAAAGACATGATCTTATCTTTCATTTTAATTTCCTCCGATGGAAGAAATCACATCTAATTTAGTTATTTTAGTAAAATACTCCATTCTCTTATTGGCAGAAAAACAATGAAGAGGTTAATTTTAAATATTACTTCCCAATTTTTTGCCTTAAAACAAGAAATAAAAAAAGAAAAGGACTTAGAATAATATTATTTATTATTTCTGGAGATTTATTTTTATTTCCCGCTCAGGAATATTCATATTCACAACTATCGCACTGTTTTGGCTTTGAGCAATTGTTGAACTAAAGTATTTTATAGAATTTTTCGGCATGGCTTCTAAAGTTCTTTGAATTCGCTCTATAATTTTCCATGTTAAGCGGCCATTGGTTTGATCAACTAATTTGAATTCAGCTAATCGCATCCTCTACACCTGTTTCTTCTTTTCCAGTTCATTCCATCAAAACATAAGTAAATTCAGTCTAAGCTCATGAATTTATGCATTAAAATTAAAATGAGGAGAATATCCGCATATTATTAATTAGATTCAAAATATGGTAATTTTGGTATCTACTGGTAAATCTTTTATAGGATTATCTACTTTATATCCTACCATTCTACAGAAAAAATTATTGGGGTGATTTTATAGGAAAATTTAACTTATATCTCTGGGGATTTAGTAGTTTTTTGCCACTAGGATTAGTTCTACTACTTATTGGTGTGTCCATCAAGGATCCAGGGGCTGTATATTCATCAATGACATTGACAGCTCTCGGAATTATAGTACTTATAATATCTGGTATTCTTTTAATAGCTGGATTAATCAAATTTGGACGAGAATCTCGCTATGAATAAATTAACTTATCTAACTTTCAATTTATTTTCTTTGTTTTTCCTTAAAATCTTTCCTTAACTGTTCTTTTTTCCTTTTCTCTCTCTCTTGAAGGAGTTCTTCCGCCTTTCGGATCCAACTTTTTAATTGTATTATTGGAATAGAGGTTATTGAACAAATTTCCTCTTCATTCCCTTTTTCTTCGACTAATTCTTCCAAAGTAGTTATTCCTAAATCCTTTAATGCAAAATACTCAGTTTTTCCCATTCCCAGATGATGCAATCCATATAATTCTAACTCATATGATTCTTCGAAAGTAATAATCATTCCACACCCTGCTATAATAAATCCAAGGGCTTTCAAGAAGGAGAAAAGAATCGGGGGATTCAGTTCGTATAAAAAAGAAGTATATATCAAACTTCCACAAATAACGAAACCACTGATTACAGGGAATATTCCTAAGGAGATTATGGCTCCAAAAATTCCTAAAATTCCAGATATCAGTATTAAATATAAATAATAATCTCCATATACAAGAATATAAGGATTAAAAGCATCAAAAATTACCCATATTCCAACTAAAATTGTTCCCCATGAAGATACGATAAACCATTTTCTCTTATCCATGTCCAGAACCATACTTTGTATCGATACTAATTAAGATTCAAAATAATTGAGAATACAACGCATATAAAATTAGTAATTTACCTCCAGCCATGCCTACTAATATTTTCCGGATCTCTGATTCATATTCTATTACCTGTAACTGAAATTTTTCCTCCTTTAGAATGAATCCTGGTGCAAAAATTTGTAACTCAAAATCCTTTTCCCTAATGAGCCCTTTCACCCATTTCGGAGATGATAAAACAGGCACGAAAATAGTACATTCGGGTACAAATAAAATACGATATCCCTCGATTAATCGTTCAATATGTTCTCTATTAATTGTAAAAGAATAATTTCCATATTCTATCTTAAAACTATTCATTTTCTCAAAAAAATTGACTGCATATATTCCAAGCCCTTTTTGAAAACTAAAATCATCAAATTTTAATAATTCTTTTATTACGTTATCTATTTGACGTAATGATTTTATTTGATTCTTAGCAAAATTAATCACCTTATCTTTAAATTGAGAATCTATCGTAATCCCATCTGGTATAGGCTGTGCTTGAAAATCAATGAAACATACTATGAACAAATATTCATCACACGAATTATTCTGTTTTAATTATACCTTCCACTCATCTCCTAATAAATTTCTACCTAATTATGGAGAGGAAAATTAAATTGGTCTGAATTGATTTGAATGTTAGATTATATACAAAAGTGAATTAAATGGATAATTCAAATTTTGTAAAGAATCAACGAGAATTGGATAAATTCCAAAGAACTGATCTACTTTTCAATTATAATACATTGGATCACCTTCGTCCCCCAAATTTACCATCCAAAGTGTGCATATGGGATGAAACTTTACGAGATGGTGAACAAACTCCTGGAGTTTCATTAACAATAAACGAAAAGATAGATATTGCCAAATTACTAGATGAAATAAACGTAGATATAATTGCAGTAGGTTATCCCGCTGTAAGTGAAGATGAAAAAATTGCAGCTAAAATGCTAACGCGCGAAAGTTTCACACATGCAAAAATAGCAGCTCCTGCAAGGACTGTAAAATTGGATATAGATGCTTGCATTGATTGTGATATTCCTGAAATCCCTATTTTTTATCCCGTTAGTGAATTGGCTTTAAAATTAGTGCTTCGGAAATCCTATGAGACTGCATATGAGGATATTACGACTGCAATCCAATATTCCAAAGATCATGGTATTATAACTGATTTCGTCTTGATGGATGCCACCAGAACCGAATTTGAATCTTTAAAAAAGTTTTGTAAAGTTGCTCTTGAAGCGGGTGCTGATAAAATTGTAATAGCTGACACAGTCGGTTGCATGGGTCCTATTGCCATGAGGTATTATATACGCAATTTAAAAGAATATTTGGATACTCTAGGCGGAACTGCTATTTCAATTCATTGTCATAATGACCTCGGGTTAGCCCATGCTAACACTTTGGTTGCAATTGAAGAAGGCGCGAATTATCCCCATGTTTGCGTAAATGGCTATGGCGAACGCGCTGGAAATACCCCGCTTGAAGAATTAGTAACGAGTTTATACTTTCTCTATGGTATAAAAACGGTTAAATTAGAGAAATTATATGAATTGGCTAATCTCGTTGAAGCCTATTTTGGTTTGCCTCTTTCAACTCACAAAGCTATTGTTGGCGTAAATTCTTTTTCTCATGAATCTGGTCTCCATATCCATGCTATTCTCTCTGGGGGCCCAATTGCCATTGAACCTTTCTCCCCAAAATTGGTAGGGCGCGAACGAAAATTCTATATGGGTAAATTCTCAGGGCGTTCAACCATAAAATATATTTTGAAGATCGCTCGAATTCAGGTAACAGATCAAGAGATCTATGAGATATTGCAACGAATTAAACACCGCCCTGGGGTTCCTACGAAAGAAGAATCCCTCAAAGCGATGAAAGCAATCAAAGAACAAATAACAAGAGCCTATTCAGGACTAAACCCTCTTGAATTCTGGAATATCGTTGAGGATGTAACGGGAAAAAGACCTAAAGATGAACGTCTCTATGGTCAAGTTTATTAACTTTTAGCTGAATACTATGTCCAGAATCCAGAAAAAATTAGATCTGCTCTTTCAAACGTTAGAAAAATTTCTAACCGAGAAAAAACTTATTTCCCGCCTTGAATTAAGATTTAAGATTAGGGAGTTAATCTCATCTCTGAATTTTTCGCCAGATGAACTCCTAGAATGCGAAAATCTCTATGAATATCCTCTCCATCAGATGATATTTCTATCCGTTACGTCTGGAGGTATCTTTCCAACTCATTCCCCTCTTTTAACTAAGAAAATAGAATTTAAAGAAATGAACTTTTATTACTCTCCTTCCATTAATCTTACCGAAGATCTCCTTAATCATGCCTATAAGGAAATGTGCAAGCTACAATTCCAATTACTTACCAAAATTCTTATAAATTTTCTCCAAAAAGGCAAATATACAGTCCAAATTGTGGATACAAACTTAATAATTGCAGATCGAGATCAGTATTCCCTGAAATGTCTATTATTTTGCTCTATTTTACATTTAACCGCAGAAATTGAGCCCATACAACTTGACCCTCATATTGTTTTGATCGTTCCTCCGGGAACCTCGATTGAACCTTTTATAAAATTCTATCAAAATTATTCAAATAAAATCTTATTAGCAGAAGCAAGTGTCTGGCTTGTAGATACTGAATTAGAAACGGTTTCCAGATTTATCGGCTTACCATCTGATAAAAACTTACTCGCAAATTTTACTAGGTCCCAATTATCAACCCTTATTGAACGATATTGGCGCCCTACCATTTCTGAGGACTTTTAACTCAATCTCCTATGTTATAATAATTACAATTTTAAATACGAAAGATTTTTCTTTTTTAACATAAATTGTTTAAAAAATTGAAAAAACCAATTCAAGTTCTATAAGGTGAGAACAGAAAAATGCCATATGAAGAAAAAACATGGGATGAAATAAACGTAGGTGATAAAGCCGTATTCACTAAAACTATTACAGAAACCGATGACTACCTATTCGCAGGTATTACCGGTGATTTTAACCCTATGCATATAGATGAAGTTTATGCACGACAAACACAATTCGGTGGGCGAATTTGCCATGGTGCTCTAACCGTAGGTCTCATTTCTACTGTTCTCGGGATGAAATTACCTGGTCCTGGATGCATCTATGGAGGGCAGACAGTACGTTTTACTAACCCTGTACATCATGGAGACACACTATCCGCACATGCAGAGGTAATAGAAAAATACACCAAGAAAGAAGGCAAATTAAAATTTCTCAAAATCAAAACAACGGTTGTCATTGATGACTGTGTAAAAGATCCAAGTCATAATGGGAAAGAAGCCGCAGTCGGAGAAGCCACTATTCTCATGTTAAAATAAACCAAGTCACCTCCTCCTTTTTTTTTAATTATTAGATTCAAAAATTCGAGATATCATATGGACTATTAGATACCATCTGAAAATTCGTTAAATAAATGGTCTGTAATGGATTAAGATTAAATATTACTATTTATTCAAACAGCTTGGAAAAAATGAATTCGGAAGGGGAAAAATTTGATGAATAAAAAGATTGAAAAGGCAAAAATCTTATTAAAACAAAATTGGCTCGCTATTTCAATACTTATTCTATGGTTTATAGTTCATTTAATCGTGTTTTACATATTAACTGGTGGAAACTTTACAGAAGCATTGGAATATACCTTTTATTTTAAGGAAACTGAGACGGGATATGGCCATTTTTACCCAATCATGTCTGGTTTCTTGATTTTCGGCTTGATTCTGACATTACTCACGATTGAATTATATAGGAAATATAATCCAATCCAAACCTGTTTAGCGCTTTCAAGGTCAATGAAGAACCATACGATCATAATAGGATACTCCCATTTAGGACAACGAATTAGAGCTTATTTGAAAAAACGAAAAGAAAAGTACGTTGTGATCGAAGATGATCGAACTTTAATAAATGATCTTATTGAGAAGGAAGAGCCAATTATTCCAAAAAAAGCACATGATGCTTCAGTACTTGAGGCTGCAAATATTCGCGAAGCTAAATTAGTACTAACTACTAAGAACGACCTTGAAACTCTGGTTGTTGCAACAAATTTAGTTCGTGACGTGAATAAACATTGTAAAGTGGTATGTAGATGCTTCAACGACTCCTTAGCAGAGATCTTGGAGAAGAAAATAAATTGCGAAACCATTTCTACGTCAAAATATGTTTGTGAATTTATAATCAAAGAAATAGAACAATGGAATGTAAATAATATTCTCGTAATTGGATGTACCAACACCACTCGGCGATTAATCAAAATTTTCAGGGCTAAAAATCTCGTCTATCATATCATCGAATTGAATGAAGATAAAGTGGCAGATATCATTGATGAAGAACCTATAACTATTGGGGATGCTAAAGATAAAGATATTTTACAAGCAGTTGGAATTTCTCAAAAGGATCTAGTCATTGTTCTTATTGATGCTGTTGAGGAAGTACTCATTATAGCAGATCTAATCAGAGATCTCAACGAAAATTGCCACCTTATTTGTCGGTTTTATCATGAAGAGGTCGCCGAAATCCTTGAAAAACCACCCTTTAACGCCATGGTCCTCTCTACATCTAAACATGCTCTGGAAAAACTTATAGAAAAAGGTATTTTCAGTAGCTAGAAATCTCAAAAATTCAAAATACTCTTTTTTCTTATCTTTCTGAAGTATTTGTTTATATTTTTGCGTAGCTTACAGAAGAATGTTAGCAGCTGTTGAAATTAAATGATAAATCTAAGTTTAACTAATAAAATTAAATGATAAATCTAAGTTCAATTATGGTGATGTGATGATAGATATAGAAAATGTTGAAGTTACAAGGAAGTATATTATGGATTTAATCAAAGAATTAGAAAAAATGGGGTGCGATGATAAAAAAATTAGCGAATTGAAAGAAATTTTAGAAGAAATTGGGGGCAATAAAAGGCTATATTCAAAATATGAAGATATATATAGCGAGGCTGCAGATGCCTTAATGTTGGCTGGAATTTCTGCCGAAGATTGTAAATGTGATCCTCTACGAAAACATATTCCTCTCGATAAAAAAACAGAAATCTTATAATTTTTATTTCTCTTTTTTAGTAATCGCTACCACTAAATTAATAAATTCTATTTAGGATTTCATATTTATGGCAAATGAACCAGAAAAAGAATTGACAGATGAGGAACGCGCCGTATTGATGGAGGTCGTCAATGCTGGCGACAAAGGTATCCTCCCTGAAGAGATTGCGGCAAAATTAAACCTGCCTCAAGATAAGGTAGAAAAAATCCTTGATATGTTTGAGGAAGAAGGCTGGTTTTATTCAACAGAAGAAGAATAAATATAAAGTTGCAATTTTTTTAGGAAAATAATTTGCTACACATATTTTAAGACAGC
The DNA here is from genome assembly GCA_005191415.1 of Candidatus Helarchaeota ASGARD archaeon Hel_GB_A. Lineage (GTDB taxonomy): Archaea > Asgardarchaeota > Lokiarchaeia > Helarchaeales > HEL-GB-A > HEL-GB-A. The sequence continues at coordinate 8,508 of SUPS01000050.1, read as the reverse complement.
CGCATGAATTTTTAGGATGTTTAATGGTGTAAGTAAGCCAAATCGCGGATCCGAACGGTATTTTTTTCGCAAAGCATACCATCTTTTTACATACTTGGTGGAAATATTCCGATCTAGAAAGAATTGGAGGAGGGTTGGTAGGGGTGGTGAATCATGATTGACGTAGTAATATGCTGCAAGGAAGCTCCATTTTGCAGTTTCCATTTCATATAAGGTAGCGCGTTTAGTTAAGGGGTAAATGAATAACGTAAAAATGCTCGTAATCAGATTCATCATAATACTTTTGAGGAGCTGCGTAACTGGTACATTCGGTTTTTTAACTTCGTGAATGAGGTTTTGGCCATACAATACTTTTGCACGACAAAGGACGCTTCCATACACAATTTCGTTTGGCGCTAGAAGTAAAGCCATAAATTTATTAACTTGAAATGTTTTAGCAAAATTTCCTTTTAAAAAGTCGGATTTTCGCGTGATAAAATGAGATATGAACATCCCAGTAGATTTATCTATGCAATAGAGGATTCTAGAAATTAACCCTTTAGGAGGGATGAGATAATGGTACTTTATTTCATAAGACATTATAAGTTGGTGTAAATAATTAATTTCTTTTTTAGTACAGTCATCCGAAACGATAATTAAGATATCCGCATCACTCACCTCGGTGGCATAGCCTTTCACGAGCGAACCAAAGATGATTACAGAAAGTAGACGGTCTTTAAGATGATTCTCTAGTAAATGAATTACATCTCGGAGGTAGGAATCCGCTTTTTTCGGTAAATTTAATGAATCTAAGTTATTGCGTTTCAAATCATCAACTTCTATTGCCGACTTACAAAAGAATAATCTTGTTTGGATATATTATTACTTTATTATCCCTCGTGATATTTAAGAATAAAAATCATTATGATAGCTTCGATTTAATTTTTTCATCATAATGTTTTTATGATTAAATCGATTATATGAATAGCGAAATAAGATGCAAAGTTCGCGGTATCTATTGGGAATCATATTTTTTTTCATCTTCTTAACCGTTTTACTAATACTTGTAATGCCTCTTACTATGGGGAGAGCTATAGTTACTGGTTACTTCTCTACTCCAGAAGGAAATGTGCATTATTCTCAAATGCCGGAAAACACTAATGCAACTGCCTATATAATAATTGATAATACCCGGTATAACGCTTATGATCTTATAAACTATTCTTTTAAAGTTTCAGTCTTCGCGGATATCGTTCTTGCTGAAGATATTGAGATTGCCTCCAAGCATTGGACCCAAAATTTCACAGTCCTCCGTGGAAATGTAACTACTCTTAAAATAACTTTCAATACATCCATAATTAAAGATCTTTATCCTAGTGTAACGCTAAGGGGATATTATATCTTGGTCGAATGGGGTAGTTCAGCCTATTTAATAGAATCCCATCGGATTGCGGATCTAAAAGTGGGTGAAACTTATGAACAGGAATCATTTTTCACTTTCCAAAGAGTAATTATACTTATTTCATCTATCGCCATAGGAATAATTGTTTTTATCTTAATTATTGCCGCAAAACGTGATATTCAACATTATCGCGCAAGACACCGCCCGCAACGCCCAGCTACTCCACCAAGCCAACCTCCTCCAACGCCCAGTCCTCCTGTCTCCGAAGAAGTTCCTCCGAGTAGCACCGAACCTATAACCCCTCCGTCAACTACACCAACAGAACCTATACCTGCTGAGAAAATGGAACTTATTCCGTGTCCTTATTGTGGCTCTAAGATTGATAAAACTCAATCAATCTGTCCAAATTGTGGGCATGAATTGACAAAATGTGTAATTTGTAATCTCATCATTGAGGAAGATGATCCGATTGAAACTTGTCCAGAATGTGGCGCAATTGGACACCGCGCCCACTTTCATGAATGGGTCCATGTAAAAGGAACGTGCCCAATTTGTAAAAAACCTCTCTCATTTTAAACTTAAGTGTATAATTATGACGTTTCGTGAATATGAAGTTAAGGTAATTGTCTCTAATATCGACCTACTTCTGAAAAGATTTAATGAACTCGGAGCACAACTCCTTAAACGCGTTATCCAACGAGACGCATATTACGATCTGAATTATCGTCTTACAAAAAAAGATCAATTGCTTCGTATTCGAGTTGAGGAATCAATCGATACAAAAAATTTCCAAAAAGGAGAATTTTCCTGGAAAAGTGGGCGCAAAGGAACGCAGTTTGAAGTTCGCGAGGATATTTCCATACCTCTAAATTCACAAGAGACGATTCAAACTTTAGAACTAATTTTAGATCGGCTTGGTTTTCGTAAAGTAGCATGGCTCGTGAAATACCGCGATAGGTGGCGTCTAAATGATGTCGAATTTGAGTTTGATAAATTTATTAAAGCTCAAGCCCTTAATCGCCCACAAAAGGAAATTGGAAGTTATTTACAAGCTACTATTGAGACTGAGCACGAATATACACCTGAAGAAATAGAGAAAATACTCTGGACCTCCCTTGAACCCCTCGGATTTACTCGAAATCATTTACGATGGGCGAGCTATATCGAACTTTATCTTAACCAATTAAATGAATTGAATTCTGTTAAATATTTGAAAAAATAATAATATATAGAGCCGGTCTTATCTAAAACTTCAATAGTTTCCTTACTTTTCCAAATTTTTTCATAAAATTATTTAAACTCCCTTTCCTAAACTAGGATCATATGGCGGAAGATGAAAAACAAAAAAAGGTCAAAGATTCCGATCTTATGACTGATTTATTACGTCAAATGGGTTTATGCGAGGAAGAAATTGGGGCTGCATTAGATTTAGCAAAAAGTATTGAGCAAAAGGTTGAAGCAAAATCTAAAGATACAGTCGAAGTTACACCTTCGAATCTGATAGATCTTAGCAAAGAAGAACTTATCCAAAAAATCGAAAAATTACAAACGGAACTAGATCACTTTCATAATGTAGTAGCGATCCAATTTATTCTCTTAATTAAGAAATATAAGGATAGAGTCATATCTTTAGAGAATAAACTTCGGCAAAAAAACGCACAAATCCAGGAGCTATCTCAACGACTCAGTTTTCTTCAAAAATAATCTCTATTTAAAACAGAATAAAACCAGAATTAATATCTCCTATATATTTAAATACAAGATTCATTTTCATTATTTTTCAAACAAGAAGATTGGGAGACTTATGTCACATAAAAAGGATGCTAAAAAAGCTTGTATTTGGAATCGAAGAGGTCGATGTTCGGAAAAGGTTATTAAACGATTAACTACCTATTTACCAGATGATTGGAGCAAAACTACCCCTGGAAAAGCCCTAGAATCCGATTATTCAATTCATTATTGTACATTCTGCTTGATGTCCAAGATAATAGAACAAATGGAAGAATTAAATGAAAATCTTGAAAAAATTAGCAAAAGAATGATTCCAAAACCTTAAGTTACAAGATTTTATCTTCGTTAGATATTCCAAATTTTTCTGAACTCTCTGATAACATTTGGTTAAGTTTTAAAAGAAATAGGTTGGATCTCAATTGCATTCTTGTCGTGTATTGGTCACACGTAAAATTCCAGGATCTGGATTATTTCGTTTACAGGAATTTTGCGAAGTCACCATATTAAATGAACCTCCATCTTACAAAGAACTACTCAATATGGTACCTGGCTATAATGGATTGTTAACGATGCTATCTGATAAAATTACGTCTGAAATAATTGATGCTGCAGGACCTGATTTACGAATCATTAGCAACTATGCAGTAGGTTTTGATAATATCGATGTGGAATATGCAACTGAAAATTCAATAATTGTCGCCCATACGCCTGATGTTCTGACTGATTCAACTGCCGATCTCGCATGGGCTCTGTTAATGGCTACTGCTCGTCGATTAATTGAAGGTGATCAACTTACACGAACTGAAAAATGGAAAGCATGGTCTCCTACCTTTATGTTGGGACTAGATGTTCATCACAAAACGCTGGGAATTGTCGGTCTAGGACGTATTGGTCTCGCAGTGGCGAAGAGAGCACTTGCATTTGATATGAAAGTTCTCTATTTTAGTCGCACTCGAAAATATGAGATAGAATCCAAATTTGGTATTGAATATCGTACTTTGGATGATTTATTACGAGAATCTGATTTTATTTCCCTACATGTCCCTCTTACTCCAGAAACCGAGGGCATGATCGGTGCCAAACAATTGCAAATGATGAAATCTACTGCAATTCTTATCAATACCGCACGAGGTCGTGTAGTTGATGAAGATGCACTAATTCATGCACTAAAGGAATCACAAATTCGCGGCGCTGGTTTAGATGTATATCGTGAAGAACCGACACACAATCGAGAACTCCTTAAACTTCCGAATGTAGTTCTTACTCCTCACCTTGGTTCAGCCACTATTGAAACTCGAATTAAGATGGCAGACCTTGCTATCAATAATTTGATTAATGGATTAACTCACCAATATGATCGTGTAAAAATTGTGAATCCTTCTGTGTTAAAAAAATTAAAAAAATAATAAAATTTAATCAAAAGTAAAGAATTCAAAAAAAACCTGATTTGTTTATCGTAATTCTTTCCAATGATAATTTTATTCGATACTAATTATTAAATTTCAAACGTTTTAATTTAAAATATACTCAATTCTTTATATCACTTCCTTCCTTCTACTCTTTTTCAAAATAATTCGAATAACCAAATCATTCATATATAGTTGGATGATAGATTGAAAACTATCAACTACTTCGAGTGAGTAATCACTCACAACCTAAAGGCACTCATTCCCTAACGCAATGAAGAGGCCTACTGCCCCTTATATGGTAAAGACAAAAAAATAAGAGTGATCTATACATGTCGGATAAAGAAAGAGCAGATAACGTGGTGTTTATTGGACAAAAAACCGCAATGAACTATGTGATGGCATGTTTGACAGTACTTCAAGCAGGTTTCAATGAAATCACTCTCAAGGCGCGGGGTAAAGCTATCTCCCGTGCAGTAGATGTGGCAGAAATTCTCAGAAATCGGTTTATGAAAGATAAATTAGAAGTTACCAACATTGTGACAGGAACTGAAATGCTTGAACGACAAGATCGTGGTAAATTTAGTGTGAGCACCATCGATATTACCCTAAAAACTAAATAAATGATAAAACAAGGGTTGATATTCCTCTACTACTTTTTTTTTCTTCTTTTCTTAATAGAAGCCATTATTAACACAAAAATTAAAAGCCAATGAATTTAAATATAAACCAGATATTCTATTTAACTAAAAACAAATTAAAGTGGTAAGTTATGCCAGGCTCACACGGAAGTCTTACAAAAGCTGGAAAGGTAAGAAATCAAACCCCGAAAGTTGAAAGTAAGCCTCATATTAAAGAAATCCCTCGGATTCGTAATAAGAAACACTATATCCATCGAATCATTGAGGGCCATGAGGCCGGTCAATTTAAAGAAAGACATCGTTAAATGTAATCCTTTTTTTCTCATATATTAAAAGTAAAATACTTCTGTTTTATCTCCTCTCCTAAGGATTATTCCCTTAATACAGGAGGTTCATCTGCCGATTCTTCCTTTTCAAGCTCTGATAAAATTTCCTGCGATTCTTGATAAAATTTCTTAACCTTCTTAACATTAATCAGATCCATTCTTTGAAGATTCTGTTCAAATGGATGTTTGACAGGGTCAAGTGCGTGATAAGATTGTAGAATATTTTCTGCCGAATCAAAATCAAGAGCTGCAACCGCTTCAATAAAATCAAGATGAAACTGAAGCTTTTGGAGTTGGTGCATAGGAATTTGATCTTTCGCTACTTCGAAATACTTTCTTGCATCTTTCGCATAATCCATACAGCTTTTGAATAGCCTCAATAAGGCAAAGTTGAATGCAATCATAACATTTGCAATCGTAGCCGTATAATAATCTCCCTTTTTGCGGGCATTGTCTGCCTTTAGAAATGCTTGAATGGAATCTGAATAGTTATCAAGATAATAATAGGTATATCCTATGAAAAGAAAAACCTCATAAATAGCGCGATCTAGACGATAATTTCTCGTACACTCTTGTGCAATATTTAATGCACGCGCTACTTGATTTTTACAACGTAATAAAGTCCCTAATGAAAGGGTATTAATGATTTCGAGTTCTGGGGTAATATCATCCCAAGTTAAACTTTGTTCAAGTTTTTGAAGCAGAATATCCATCTGATCATTCAGCTGAACAGGGAAGTATTTTATTAATTGAACGAGAATATACATATTGTAGGTTAAGAGAATTTTATTCTTTATTTTTAATAATTTTATGAATTTAGGTATTCCTTTATGTAGTAAAGGCGCGTGATTTTTCGAGATTAAATACAAAATCATTATAGCAGTACGTCGCATAACCCGGTTTTTATCGGTAATCGCCTCTAAAAGTTCCGGAACTGCCTTTATGACTTCATGGGAATGTCTGGTTAAGGACAGTTGATGCATAAATACAATCGAATTGATCCGAATTTTTTCATCTTTACTCTTGATGGTTTTTTTGAGCGCCTCTATAACTTTCCCCGGATTACGTTTGATAAAGTCGAAAATATGCTTTATCATCTTATTTCGGAATCGTTCATCATTAAAGGATTCCATAATTGATTGAACTACTCTCTCTACATGTTGATCAATACGTAATAGCGCTTCTATTGCTACTTCTCGGATTTCTTGATCCTTGTCATTCAATGCCTGTGTAAGTAATTTTATGGCAGATTCCATTGCATTCGGATCTACTTCCATAAATTGTGTGATAATTGATGCAGTTAATAACTTAATTTTCTGATTTGACCGCTTTAAATTCTCTATGATATGGGGAATCGCTTCTTTGAATTGGTCATAATAAGCACTTACAATTTGGTTAATAATTTTTAATGCATAATAACAAATAGCATTATTTTTCTCCTGAATCGAATAAATTAGAATTTGAATCGTTGGGGACATATATTTGTAATCTCTTTGTTCTTCCACAATCTTTGAAAGCATCCATAAGCTATTTCTGCGGACCTCCTCATTCCCACTCGTCAAGTTTTCCATTAATTCAAGAATTACTAATCGAAAATATATCGATTGTCTTAAAGCTGCATTATATATTCTTGCTGCTTTCTCAAGACCTTTATATTTTCCTTCAAGACTATCGTTTAACCAGTTGATTTCCTTTAAATCGGCAGAAGGCAATTACTTAACCACTAAAGATCTTTTAAGAAACAATACGATGTAGGAAGCGAAAATATTTTAATAATTCTATTTTTTCGTAAGCACAAATGAAAATATTTTTCGATTTATTGTTTAGGTGGTACTTTGGTAAAATTTAAAACTCCATTTACCGAAATGACCAAGGTAAAATATCCTATCATTATGGGTGCATTTGCAGGACTAGGGAAAGCCGATTTCGCCGCACCTGTTTCTGAAGCAGGTGGTTTTGGAATAATAACTGCCCACAATTTCAAAACAATTAAACGATTCAAAGCAGAATTAGAAAAAATGCAATCTTTAACTTCAAAACCTTTTGGCGTGAATTTTAGTGTGGGTCCCCCTGGCGAAAGATTCCGGCATTTTATGAAAGAAGATGATTTCATGCCCTATGTTGAAGCCGCTATTGACTTCGGGATTAAAACAATGACGACATCTGCCTATAAAGCCAAAAAAATAGGAGATCGATTACATGAGGCGGGCTGCTTCTGGATTCATAAATGTGCCACGCTCAAGCACGCGAAAAGTGCCGAGAAGCACGGCGTTGATATGGTCACAATTGTAGGGATTGAAGGGACTGGATTTAAAAATCCAATTCAAAATACAACCCTTATTAATATAACTGTCGCTAAAAAAATATTAAAGATTCCTGTAATTGCTGCTGGTGGAATTGCAGATGCAAGAGGGTTTCTAGCTGCCTTGATGATGGGAGCTGCTGCTGTATGCCTAGGCACATTATTAATGGCAACTGAAGAATGCCCCATTTCTGATAATTTTAAACAAACTAAACTGGTTAATCAAAAAGGCTATAATGATGAAAATTTTTACAAAAAAATTTTTCATCTCTCATTAAAAGATTCTCCAGTCCCCTCAATGGCTGTTAGTTTAATTGATGAAATTCTCCCAATTAAAGATCGAATTGAGCAAATAATCAACGATGCCAATAAAATTTTAGAGAAATGGGGCATCGCTCCTAACAAATCCATCACGTTAATATGAGCTAGGATAAATTATCCATTAATTTGTTAATGGATAAACTCTTTAATTTATTATTCTATATCTTTCCTTAGAATTACTTCAATTTTATAACTACTTTAAATGAGGTGGTAAAATGGATAAATTCATTTCCGAACATTTTTATCAAAAAGAGATCGAAGTCTATTGCGGTGGAAATGGAAAAGATATCTATCATGGTAGAGTTATTGCGTGTGCTGATGGTGTTCTAACCCTTCAAGCTGAAGGAAAATTAACTTTCATAAATATTAACAAAATTATTTCTCTCTGGGAGAAATAATC
>SUPS01000292.1 GCA_005191415.1 Candidatus Helarchaeota ASGARD archaeon Hel_GB_A | reverse complement strand
AAGAACTCAAAGAACATGGGAAAGAACTCAAAAGTATTCGAGAAGAACTCAAAGAACATAATCACATATTAATTAGGTTGGATAAGGGAATTGGTACAATTGGGCGGAAAATTGGGGCAGATCTTGAGAAACTTACCAAAAACATTTACTTAGAAACTTTGAAAAAGCAAGGAATTGATATAAAACAAATTAAAAGGCGGAAAAAATTTAAAGTAAATGGAGAAGAATTTGAAATCGATATATATATTGAGAATGAAACTGTTTTACTTTTTGAAACTAAATATTCAGCCACAATAGATGACGCCAAAGAGTTTTTACACAAAATTAAACTCATACAAACAGCGTATCCTTCTAAAAAGATTCAAGCATTTCTTATTGCCATAAATACTCTAGATGATATCGATGAATTTTGTGAAAAAAACAGTATATATCTGATAACGAGTGAATAGATATACCATTCGAATGATGATGGTGGACCGATCTGAATCTAATTGAAAGATGATGATGATAATTTTAAATAATTCGTGAATTATGCTATAATTTATTAATTCACTCGAAAAAGCGGGCAAATTTTTGGCTCAAACCAGCGAGATTGAACATAAGTGGAATCCGCCATATAGCGAATTCTTGATGTCCTAATTTCTCCGCGATTGTTTGTTTCCCGTTTGCTACTGCAAGAATCTCATTAAGGATTTTCTGTCCGAAGGATTCAATCGTATTAGTACCAGTGATAATGCTTGTGGCATCAAGATCAATATCATCCCCCATTTTTTTCATAGTTTCAGGATTTCCAGTAATTTTAATTACAGGCATAATGGCATTGCCTGTTGGGGTTCCTTGCCCTGTGGTAAATGTGCAGAGTTGGGCACCTGCAGCAGCAAGCCCTGTCATTGATTCTACATCTAATCCTGGTTCGACCATGAGCCATAATCCAGGTCCTGGTGGTGGTTCGCCGTAGCTTAAAAGCCCTTGAATAGGAGACTTTCCAGCTTTTGAGACAGTCCCCAGGGATTTTTCCTCAATGGTAGTTAATCCACCCCGGATATTGCCAGGTGAAATCATACGCATATTATAACCTTGTTTTTGTGCTTCCTCTGTAAAGGAATTGATCAAATCAATGATAATTTCACCATCCTTTGGATTGACGCAGCGTTTTGCTAATTCGTGTTCGGTTCCAACCCATTCAATGAATTCGGGAAGAATAACGGTGCCACCAGCTTCGACGATTGTATCTGCAGCAATACCTACGGCAGGATTAGCGATTATTCCAGATGTGGCATCAGAACCGCCACATTCTAGACCTAGAACTATTTTATCCAGACCAAATGTTTTTCTAGTTAGTTTATCGGCATCTGCGCGCATTTGGGAAGCAATTTGAACGCCTTTTTCAATAGTTTTTAGCGTGCCGCCCACCTTTTGAATATCGAGAAATTCTGTCGGTTTTCCACTTTTCTCTACCTCACGAGCAATAATTTTCGCAGTAACATTTTCACAACCTAACCCGACAACGAGAACACCATAGACATTTGGATTCTTTCCTAAACCAGCGAGTGTATGAACAATACGGCGCCAATCAGCTCCGAAATGTCCACAGCCATAGGGATGGGTTAGACACACACTATTTGGCACCTGTTCTGCAATTTTGCGGGCAGCATGCGAGGAACATATCACAGATGGAATAATCGCAATATAGTTACGAATACCTATAGTCCCATTCTCTCGTTTATAACCCATAAATTCCATAATTGATTCACCTATGAATAAAACCAGCTTTTTACATTTTTGGTATGTACATGCTCTCCTTTTTTGATATCAGCTGTAGCACGTCCAATAATTTGGCCATATTTGATAACGGCAGAACCTTTTGGAATATCTTTAATGGCAATTTTGTGGAGAAATTTAATTTTGGTTTTTGCAACTATAGTTTCTCTCTTTGTAGAGTTAATTTCAACTTCTAATTCGGTTCCCTTCTCTATCCTTTCCAGAACTGTAGCAACATTATCATTTGGATGAAGAAGAATCGCTTTCTTAGCCATAGAATCACTTATAAATGATTAAATCATTTTAACTTTATTATTTTTTGTGTATTCTCAAAAACTATTTACAAATAAGGATTTATATAGATAAAAACCGTAAAATAAAGTACAATTATAATTTTTGACTTCTTTTCGTCCAAAAATTGTAATATGTAATTATTCTACCAAAATTGGAGAATGAATTATCGTGAAAAAGTTCTATAAAGGTCTAATTTTGCTATTTGTCGTAACATTTTCGTCATTGTCTATCGGTTTTGGCCTTGTGATTACTTCGACACAAACTATCCTTACTTTGGAGAATGAATCTCTAGAAACCAAGGCTACTAGGATGCCTATTGATGCCTGGATAATTATTTCTGGTTCTAGAGAGGATTATGATAAACAAGAAATAATTGACAATGGATGTAATAAAACATATGAAATTTTAAGGGATATAGGATATTCTTCGAGTCAGATCTATTATTTAGGACCTCCTGCAGCGGCACCAGGGCCTACATCCTCATATCAGAATGCTACCGCCACTCTTGCAAATATCCAGTATGCAATTGAAACTTGGGCTGCAGGACGGGTAAGTTCTTCAGAGGCACTTGGAATATATATGTTTGATCATGGAGGGACAGGCTCTTTTAGTCTAAAAGGAACAAATCTTGCTGATACTAACTTAAATACCTATTTGGATAACTTTGAATCGACAACAAATTGTGATCGTATTCTGATAATCTATGAAGCATGTCATTCTGGCTCTTTTATAAATCCAGTTAGCAAGGATAATCGCATTGTCGTCACAGCTACTGATATTAATCATAATTCGCATGTAAATGGGGATTGGACGTGGGCAGCTTTTTCTGAAACGTTCTGGTCATCTCTTAAAAGCTGTAAAACGATAGGGCAAGCCTTCGAAGATGCTGAAGAGGCAGTTCATGACCTCGGATACGGAGATACTCAATTTCCTTTGATTGATGATGATCATAATGAAGTAGGACATGAGGTAGATGCTTCAGGCAATCTACCAAACGGTGGCGACGGAAACGATGCTTTAAATACTCGAATAACGTACCTTTTGACATGCATACCATTAATAATCATAAGATATTGGCCAATTAGGAAATTTTTCGACCCTAGCGTTCAAATAATCCCTTATTGGGTCGTGATCGAAAATAAATCGATAGTCGAAAAAGTATATCTACGATTCTTGCCACCGGATTGGCGTCCCCCAACACCACAGCCCGATCCTGACGATGGCACTCCACTTGTCGGAGATCCCAATTTATACATCTTAGAATTGTCAGATCCGGATGGAGATGGAAATTTTACAGGAGATGTTAGTGGTTCAGTGTTAGGAAAATATCAAGGAGATTGGACAGTGAATGTTTTAGCAAGGACGACGAGTGGAGATTTTGCAGATGTTGAATCAAGTGCTATTACCATCAATCAAGGTGGCACCCCACCCCAAGACACCACAGATCCGACAGTTCAAATAACGAATCCCTTAGCGGGAGAAACGGTTACGGGACTGATAAATATAACAGCTGAAGGGGATGATGATCAGGCACTCGAAAAGATGCAACTCTTCATAGATGATGTATTAGTTAAAGAACTTATTATGCCAGATTATTATCCCTACGAGATATCCTATGAATGGAACACAACTCAAAACGGCACTGGGGCTCATACGATTACCGCAAAAGCGATCGATAAAGCCGGAAATTCAGCGACCCAAACAATACGCGTTAATGCCCAAGAAATTCCTGGTTTTGGCTTTGCTATCATAATTATGGGCTGTTTTCTTGTGGTAATAACAATTCAAGTGCTTAAACGAAGGAAAATATTAGATTATGTAATTTAATTTCATTACCTTTTTTTTATTACGAAATTATCTACCATTATCAATTTTTCGTTGATAAGCTTTGAATCGTGATCGTTTCTCCACTTCATTTGCGAGTAACTGAAGCAAGTTGGTAAAATTACCTTTGAAATCTTCATATATATGGCGAATTTCCAGGATTTCGTCGCTTTTAAGCGGTGTAGAGAAGAGAGCTTTGTAAGAGTTAATAATGGAACGCACTAAAAACTGAGTACTACGAAAGATGAGGTCCTCGCTGAAATTGAAGGTGCTTGCCCACCATGTGCCATCAGAATTTTCACCCTTGTCCAAACTGGTTCGAGCATTATTGTAAAACTCGAGGTGGTCTTGAGGGATTTGAGAAGAATGACGTTCTAAAT
>SUPS01000049.1 GCA_005191415.1 Candidatus Helarchaeota ASGARD archaeon Hel_GB_A | reverse complement strand
TAATACAGGTGCACATATCAATATTCTTAAGTAATCAATGTTTTATTTTTAAGAACTCTTTTTATATTTCATTTTTCTTTACTAAGCCACCAGTCCAAGTATTCTTTACGTCTTCTTTTTTCTTCCCATTCCTTTCCTTTTTCTTCTCGAATTCGATCTCGATGCTGTTCCCTCATTTTATCTAATTCATACCTGTTTAAGGCAAGACCACATCTCTGACAGACGTAACGTCGAACATTCCTATCATATTTCATTGGACCGGCGCAGTCCATCTGACTAGAAGATCTCTTCTAGTGGTTCTGGGCACCTAGGCACTTTAAATCACCTCGAGGTCCGAGATAAAAATTTCAATCAACCTACATAATCTCATCTCGCTTTATTGTTTATGTATTTATAATCGCCATTTTAAAAATTTGCTTTTACAATAAACATTTAGAAAATCCACAAGTTCGACAAAATTGACAACTTGTATGCTGCTCTATGTAAGTAGAACCACATTCTGGACATTTCATTTCATTTTTTTTATGAATTTTATTTCGATTATTTTCTCCTTCCCCTATAGACAAAACTTGATGTTCTTTTGATCCATATCGATAAACTGTAATCCCTTTACAACCTAATTCATAGGCTAAAAGAAAAACTCGTTTTACATCATCTACAGTTGCACTTTTTGGGAGATTTACAGTTTTAGAAACTGCATTATCTACATGTTTTTGAAAAGTTGCCTGCATTTTAACGTGTGCTTCAGGACTTACTTCTAAAGCGGTCACAAAAATATCCCGTATCTCTTTTGGAATTTCCAGGATATTTGAAACTGTGCCTTGTTTCGCGATTTTCGCCATTAAAGCATCACTATAAAAACCCTCTTCTTTTGCAATTTTTTCAAAAAGAGGATTTACATCAAAGAAGACCTGACCTCCTAAAATTTCTCGACGAAATACCACCGCAAAAATAGTTTCAATACTGCTTGAACATCCCGCGATAATACTGAGAGTACCAGTCGGAGCAATGCTTGTTAAAGTTGCATTACGTAACCTAATTTTTCCATCATAAATACTTCCATTATAATTTGGAAATACACCCCTTTCTTCAGCTAATTGTTCCGATGTTTTTTGGGCTTCTTTTTTAATAAATTCCATTAATTCATCAGCTATTTGAAATGATTCCTCCGAACCATATATTATTTCTAGTTGAATTAAAAGGTCTGCGAATCCCATTATCCCTAGCCCTATTTTACGATTTGCTTTTACAATCTGATCAATTTGCCTCAAGGGATATTTACAAGCATCTATTACATTATCTAAAAATCGAACCGCCATTTGTACCGTTCTCGAAAGTCTTTGATAATCAATTTTTCTATTTTTAACAAAATTTGCTACATTAATCGAACCTAAATTACAGGCTTCCCATGGTAAAAGTGGGACTTCACCGCATGGATTAGTACTTTCAATTTTCCCAATATGCGGAGTGGGATTTGCCTTATTGATTGTATCGATAAATATGACTCCAGGGTCCGCATTTTTCCATGCCATGAGAATAAGGAGGTCAAATATCTTTCGGGCTTCAACCTCTCGGACTATTTTTTTAGTTCGAGGATTTATAAGTGGATACTTTCGATTTTCTTTCATAGCGTTCATAAATTCATCTGTAATTGCAACACTAATATTAAAATTTGTTAATACATTAGGGTCATCCTTTACGGTAATGAACTCAATAATATCTGGATGATTTACATTTAAAATCCCCATATTCGCTCCTCTTCGCATTCCTCCTTGCTTGATCTGCTCTGATGCGGCATCAAATATCTTCATAAATGAAACTGGCCCACTCGCTACTCCACTAGATGATTTTACTAAATCTCCCTTTGGACGTAATTTCGAAAAATTGAACCCTGTGCCACCACCACTTTGATGAATTATCGCTGCATTTTTTAAAGCATCAAAAATACTTTCAATAGAATCTTCAATTGGTAACACAAAACATGCTGCAAGTTGCTGATATTTTCGACCTGCGTTCATCAATGTAGGCGAATTTGGAAGAAAATCCAGGTTTATCATTAAATTGTAAAATTTTTTCTCAATTTCCTGAATTTCCCTATCTTGTAATCCATATCTTTTCTCTACTGAAGCAATATTCTTTGCAACTCGCTTAAACATACCTTCTGGCGTTTCAATCAAATTTCCATTCTCATCTTTCATTAAATAACGTTGTTTTAATACAGCCATCGCTGTTTTACTTAAAACTTTCATTTAATCCCCTGAGAGAGAAAATTGTGTTCTATTTTCATCCTTATTTCTTATGTAGATATTAATGAAATGTCATCTCCATGAGATGCTAATATCACAATATTATTTGGGTTTATTTTCTTTTTAATGAACTCTTTTTTTAAAAATTGAATTTACAACGAGATGAATGCAATGGGTGTCAGTGTAAAAGTATCTTTCTTGGGTTATCCCTCTGTTGGGAAATCAACTTTAATTAAGTTACTATCTGGGCAAGTTCCTCCGCTTGACTATAAACCAACGATTGGTTTAGACTTTGGTAGCCTACAATTTGGAGAACATGAAGTAAAATTATGGGATATTGGAGGGCAATCCGCTTTTCAACCTTTCTGGAACCAATATTTGAATGGCTCATACCTTGTCTTTGTTGTAACAGATTCCACCCCTCAAAATGTACTTCAAACTAAACAGCTGGTCGAATGGTTAAATCGCGAACATAAAGGTGTGCGGGTTATCGCACTAGCAAACAAGCAGGACATTGATGGGCATTTCTCTGCTGAGCGCGTAGAGAATGTTTTGCATGTCCCGACCTATGGCATAACTGCAATAGAACCTCGAGAAAGAGACAAATTATACTATATTTTGGTCAAAGAATTATTAAAAGCAACTGAAGAAGGTGAAGAAAAAAATGGATCTAACGAGTGACCAAGTTAAATCAATAGCCATGATTGGTTTTGATACATTAAAAGGACCTGTAATAGAATGGAAGAAGAACCTAGCAAAAGATTTTGAAATTGACCTAAATCAATTTTGTACACCATTTTATCTTATGTTTCGAAGTGGAAATGGAATTAAACCTCGCGCAATATTCTTCGATAACTTCTATGTAGTTGCTTTTCCTGAAGAGATGAATTTACTTCTTCTCTTCTTGAGTGATGGAATGCAACAGAATTTTGAAGCCCTCCTAAAATTTGCAAAAAAACACTTTCCAAAAACAATTATGAAAAAACCAAAAGAAAAAACCGTCAAGGAGGAAATGCTAGAAATTCTCAGAAAACAACAGAAAATGACAATTTCAGAGCTAAAAGAACATTTTAAATTTAATAGACGTACAATTAGACGATATCTTTATGAATTACTAGCATCTGGACAAATAAAACGAGATGGCAAAAGAGGTCGCGAAACAATCTGGGCATTTATACTTGATTAATTACTTATTTTCTTTTTATTTTCTCCCAATTCTTTTAAATATTCTTATTATGTAAATTCTTAGGAATTTTAGGTAAAAAAATAAATACTGTTACAATTACCAGTCCAACTCCAAGCATATATGAAATTAGGTGATTAATACTCCAAAAAATAATTTGTAAAAAATTCTCAGGCACTTGACCACGTTCTGCGAGATCATGTAGAAATGTTATGCTCCATGTTATGTATAATAATGCCATAGCAAATAGAAAAAAACTAATAGGTTGCCACCATTTCTCTAATCTTGATTTAATATTGCCCCCTGTCGATTGTAATGCGTAAAAAACTGTAAATGCAAAAATAATCAAGCTCAATAGATTTATAGTACTTACAAAGAGCCCCCTTTCATCGTAGGTATAAATCATTAGATAAATCACATGATAGAGCAAATATAGATTGTAAAATAAGATATAATTAGTAGAGAAGAAAGAACTCTGGTATTTTTTCCTGATAATTGTGATTAACAAAAGGATTCCTGATAAAATCGTCATTATTACTGGCAAAAGCCAGAGATTAAAAGGTATTCGAAAGAGATATGTATTAACCGCATCTGTTATGTCTAAATAACCTGTTCTTAAAGAAAAAAGATAGATAATCATACCAACTTGGCACAAAATTGCGAATAAAATATATCGTACATTTTTTTTCTCGTTTTTTTCAATTCGTTCAATTAAATTTAAACTCACATCTTTCATAAATAATCCAAAAGTAAGTAATTGGACAATAAGCCAAATAAAAAAAGAGCCAAGTAGCGAGTAAGTTACTATGTAATAAAGTAAATCTGGAATTATTTCTATTAAATAGATTAGAAGTAAGCTCAAGCCAGTGGTCCCTCCAATAGGAATTACAACTCCGAATAAGTACTTCCATTTCGTTTGAAAAAAGATATGGCGAATACGCCTATTCATTGTCAAAAACATATAAACAAGATAAATCAATGCAGAAGAACTGCCAATTACGTACACTATTTCAATGTTATTCAAAAGTTCTATGTCCAATATGATAAAAAGTGGAGCTAGAATTGCATTTAATATTAAAAATAAGAAGAAAGTTAGCGTGTAATATCGAAATTCTTTGCCAAAATAAACTTCAATTCCACCAAAAATACGCCTTAATATTGAAGACACAATTATTTCATCCTATTAACTTGATAAAGCAAATTTTGCTATTTTTTCTAGAGCTTTTTCCCATTCTCTAATAGCTTTCCCCATCTGCATCAATCTCCCTGTCATTTCCTCTGGCAAACAAACAGTTTTAAACCTTAATCCTCCTATCTTCTTTCGAGTAACACCAACTCGTTCACTTTCTCCTTCCATATCCCACGCTAGAAGATTTTTCTCGGCGATCTCTTTCACTATAAGTGCCCCTAATAAATCATGCTTATCACATAATTTCCCACTTGTTAAACTGATTTTATAGGATCCGAAGCGCCATTCCATGAAGGGAACATATCCTACGATAAGCCCAATCCTGATGGGCGTATTTGGGGTGGGATAGATATTTGCTCGCCTAAAAATAAATTTGATCTTAAATTCTCTAATTTTAAACCCCGCCTTTTTGACAATGTCTAAGGTATATGGTGGCAGATGGTATATTAAGAGACTTCGCTGAAGTAATACATTTAATCCAACTACAAATCCCACTAAGGTTAAAATGAAAATCAAAAACTCATAGGGCGGTGGAAGGATAGCATAAAATAAATGATAGAAAATAACTCCAAATATTACTGTGGCACAAATGACGATACCATAGATCGCGAGTGCTCTAGCCGTAATATATCGACGCAACCCGCTTAAAAATTTTTTTATATCTTCATCCTCATAATCAGTAGAACTACTCATTTCCTTCTACTGCCTCCTCGACCATTTCCTTATACTCTGTCCCAAAACTAGTTAATGCAATTAGCAATCTCATGAGTTTGTGTTTATGGTTAATTTGAACCTGGAACGGTAATTTCTTATCCTTATATTTATTTATAATGATTAAATTTGCCTCTTCTAATTCTTTAATCTCATTCCGGACATAACTTAATGATGTATTCTCTGAATATTCCATAACACGCCGTAACTCAGCGGTTGTAAGGGTTTTCGGGAAAAGATGAGCCAATTTCAATAAAACTAATCGCTTTTTTCGATTAAATGATTCTAATCCCATAAATAAGTCATAAATATCTCGTAATAAATTCTTTACTTCCGTATGTATTTCATCTATTCCTTTAATTTCAGTGAAAAGTTTTAAATTTTCAATTAATTGGAGTACTCTGTCAATTGGATTACTAAAACTCATAATGACATCTTTATATTTACTGATTCAAAAATTTTTATCTGAATAAAAATAATTTAATAATTCTGAAAAACTTATTCAAAAGATCTATCTTCTCGCATGGCGGGAGATTAGATGTGCGATACACTCGTAGTTTTAGGTAATTCGTCTGAAGATGGGTCAATTATTTTTGGAAAAAACAGCGATAGAGACCCTGGTGAGGTCCATGCTGTCTGTTACATACCTCGTGCCAATCATGAAGATGGGGATGTCGTTCATTGTCAATATATCGATATTCCACAAGTAAAAACCACTTACGCCGTCATTTTATCTAAACCTGCATGGTTAAAAATTGGTTGTGAGATGGGTGCAAATGAGTGCGGCGTAGTTATGGGCAATGAGGCTGTTTTTACTAAGGAACCATATGAACGGAAAGCTCTTCTTGGAATGGACTTAATGACTATTGCGTTACAGAGAGCTCAGACTACTCGTGAATCAATTACCATCATTACAGACTTAATTGAAAAATATGGACAAGGCGGGGTTGCGAGTATGAAAGATCCGAATTATATTTACCATAATTCATTTATTATTGCTGATTTGAAAGAAGCATGGATTTTAGAAACGGCGAACAAATTTTGGGTTGCCAAAAAAGTTAAAGATGTCGCATCCATTTCTAATGGATTGACTATCCAGGACAAATGGGATCTCGCCTCCCCTCGTCTCATCGAGAATGCTATCGAAAAAGGTTGGTGTGAATCAAAAGCGGACTTTAATTTCGCGGAATGTTATTCAGATCCACAGTTCCGAGAAATTTCAGGCTGTATACAGCGACAATCAAAGACTATTAACAGCTTATTAGAGAAAAAAGGAGAAATTAATATTTCTACAGTGATGGATATACTACGAACTCATGATAAGGAACCATTTAGACCTGATAAAGGGACTATGTCCTCCATATGTGGCCACTATAACTCTCAAACTGTTCATCAAACGACTGGTAGCTATGTCGCAAGTTTAACTCCCCAGCTCCAAGTCCATTGGCTAACTGGCACTTCTGCCCCTTGTTTAAGCCTATTTAAACCCTTCTTCTTCGAAAATCCTGAGCCGATCAACCTAGTGAAAATTCCATCTCTTACCAATGATAATAAATCACTTTGGTGGAAACACGAAAAACTTCATCGACTTACCTTAATGGATTATCAAAGTAGAGCCCCGATCATTATTCAAAAAAGTAGAGAACTAGAACAACAATTGATTAACAAAGTCAATGAAATAAAAAAGAATCTCTCTACTATTAATAAAGAAGCCTTTAAAATACGGTTAAATGAAATTAGCTCTAAAGCAGTACATGAAAATTTCTCTTTAATAGAAAGTTTAACTAAAAATATCTCTAAAATGGAAATTAACAAATCTCCGCGCAAATCCTACCTTAAATTTTGGATATCCTTAAGTGAAAAAGACGGTCTGCCCCTCTCTTAACCCCTTGCAACTCTTCAACATATTTCACAAAACCTCTCTTAGTTATTTTTTTGTCCTACTCCTTTCAATTCAGAACATCTTCACCATTTAGTTGAAGTTTAAAACAATTTATATTCAGAATATATTTTATATTTATAAAACAATAAAGGTGGAAAAAAATGATAGTCGAAGGTCTTCTGATTAGCTACCTGGTTATTATCGCATATATTGGCTTAATCGTCTATATTATCCATACCACAAAATCATAATTTATGTAAAATATTCTTTTCTCAACTTTATTTATATTAATCACAAACTTTTTGATTTATTTATTGAATTTTTTTCTGTCTGCTCGTTAAACTTTCCCTATTTTAAACCAAAAAGATTAAGTTTAAAGAATAATCATATGAAAATGTGTTACACTCGATTTATATTACTTTGGATAGTGGCGCATGCATTTTTGCGAAGCATTACATAGCGAGTAAGATAGATAACCAGTTAATTTCAGGTTTTATAAACGCTTTAGGGGCATTTAGTGTCGAAGCCTTGGGATCTGAGATGCAATCCCTGAGATTACAAACGGGCGAGCAATTGAGCGTATTGAAATACACGGATGGCAAAATTCCACTAATAGGAATTATTATTGCAGACGCAAGGGATAATCCTACTCTAATTCGGAATCTTCTATCTCAGATTCTGACCGATTTTTATGCAATTTTCCAACATAAATTAGAAACCGAAACGCCATGTAGCATGAGTGAATTTGATGAATTCGGTTACACGATTGACAATCTACTTGAAGGAAAAATTTCATCCCGAACAAATTTAAAAATGTTTATCGGTATAGTCATTGGATTAATATTCATTGCTTTTATCCTCCTAGCGCTTATTCCCGCATATATTGAATTATCTAATTTTAATGTTTCACAATTTGGATTGCAAGACATAATTTTCAGTGACAATTTAGACCCTACAGAGTTCCACGCTTTGCAATCCATTGTTTTAGTGATCATCGCCCTGTTTATGGGATTTAATTGCATTTGTTTTTTCCTCCCGACTTTTTTAGCAGCTTACATTGCAGGGAACAGAAAACGAGGTATTTGGACCGCAATTTTCCTAGGACTAAGTATAGGTTTGCTTGTTCTAATCGCAAGTCCTTTTATTGAATCATTTACAAATGTAAATGCAATTCTTTGGTATTTAGCTTTCTCTCCGCTCTTGATCTTTATTGCAATTGTTTGTGGCATCTACGGTGGACGATTAAAAGAGCGAAAAAAGTTGTATCCCTTGGAAGAGTATTAAGACCTTATGACAGCCTCCATCGGGTGGTATACTATGCCTGAAAAGTCGGAACTTGGAAAGATAGATAAAATCGCAATTTCTGAATTAGATAAGAAAATGAAAAAAGTCCTAGAAATTCCATTTCTTCTTTACAGAAAATCTATTCATTCATCACTTCCAGAGGAGTATGACAACAAAATTGATTTATTTTACGATAATTTAGAGGAGTGGCTCAGCCAAATAAGTAAGAAAATTGGAAGTATAAAACGAATTTATATGGAATCTATTACAAAATCTGGACCTGAAGCCTTTTCTCAAGTAAAAAAAATATTAGCAAAAAATAGGCGTTTATCATCTATTTTAGAGAAATTTTTGAAATCTGGAGCAGAGCTAGAAAAAACCGAAGATGAAGAATTATTGATTGAATATATGGCATGGGTAAATGATGCTAATAGCCCAGATGCACTTGAAATAGATAAAGAAATGGTATTTAAAACTAAACAAGAACGTGGGACTTTTATATCGAATCGAATCAAAGAATCCCTACAAGAAAACGAAATTGCAGTACTTTTCATAAGTTTTGATTTAGATCAGACCATTAAATATCCAGAGGACGTTGAAGTTATCAAGTTCCGCCCCCCAGTGATTGACGATATTCTCAAATTTTTAAAAAAGAAAATTGTTTAAAAGACTTCTTTTTAAGACTATATTTGAATTGTTTTATTGATAATATGTTACATAAATAACGCAATTTTGAACACAACCAAAGGATTTGTGGTTTAAATTGGTGAAAGATGAAATTTACGAAGAATTAGAATCTATTGTTGGCAATGAGAATATTTCTACACGAGAAGCAGATAAAATAGCATATGGGCGTGACTCATTCCCATTAAAAATTATGCAATATCGATTGCCCGCTATATTGGAACAACCATTTCCCGATTATATTGTCTGGGTTGATTCTATCCAGCAGATTTCACAGATTTTAAAGGTTGCCAACCGGCGAAAAATTCCCGTCATTCCCTATGGTGGAGGCGCAGGTGTCAATGGCGGAATTGTGCCATTAACTGGTGGTATTGTAATAGATTTAAAAAAATTGCGAAGAATCGAAATTAATGAAGAATCAAATTATGTTTTATGTCAAGCAGGAGTTATTGGACAACATTTAGAGGATTTTCTCAATAAAAAAGGTTATACCTTGGGACATTTACCCAGTTCATTAACAACAAGTACAATTGGTGGTTTTGTAGCGAATCGTTCAGCGGGTGCTCTTTCATCATTATACGGAAATATTGAAGATATGGTTCTTGATTTAGAAGTTGTGCTTCCCAATGGAAAAATCATCCATACTAATAAATCTCGGGTTCCACGCAAGGCAACAGGCCCAAATTTTAATGAGCTTTTTATTGGATCTGAAGGAACGCTTGGAATCATTACCGATATTTGCCTAAGTATTAAAAGAGCTCCTGATATCCGCGAATTTGCTGGATTTCTATTTCCTACCTTAGCGGCGGGATTTAGAGCTATAAAAAAGATAATGAATCTTGGAATAAGACCCTCAATCATAAGACTTTACGAAGCGGTTGAAGCGCGAATGGTCTATCATATTGAAGATATCGGTAAAGAACAGAGTTATTTAACGTTATCTTTTGATGGTTATGAGGAAACTAAAGAATTTATAGAATATCAAAAGAAAATTTGTACTGAAATTTGTTTAAAAGAGGGCGCTCAAGATATGGGGCCAGAAGGCGGTAAAATCTGGTTTGAACACCGATTAGACATGTATTATCCTAATCCGGATTGGATAAAAATGAATGTTTTAGCCGATACTATTGATGTAGTAACGACTTTTGACAATTTAGAAAATCTTTTTTACAAAATGAAAGAGGCTATCCAGAGTAAAAGAGTAAATGTCATGGCACATTGGTCCCATTTTTATTTAGAAGGCGGAAGCATGTATCTAATATTTGTTATGCTAGAGAAAGATACAGAAAAAGATCCGCGAGCCTCACGCCTCTATAAGGATGCCTGGATGAAGGGATTGAAAGCCTGTATTGAAAATGGAGGGTCCATAAGTCATCATCATGGAATTGGGATTTTTAGAGGCCAATTCATGGAACAAGAACTCGGTCCTGGAACTTTTGAAATATTAAAAGGGATTAAACAATTTCTAGACCCTAATGGTATTATGAACCCTGGAAAATTAGGCTTATAGGGTGATAAAATGTCAAAAAATAAAGGTTTTTCTCGAAAAATAAGATTACGATTAGAGATGTGTAGTACATGTATGAAAATGTGTCGTGATAATTGCCCAACTGCTATTGCATCTTGTTCTGAAAGCTTCACCCCCTATATTCGCTCTTTAAATGTTAATCTAAATGAAAAAGGAATACGACCCTACGATGAAGGTGCGCTAGATAGCATATTTTCTTGTCTTACTTGTAATCTTTGTAATACCTTTTGCCTACCAAAGGTTGATGAGGCTGAATTAATGGAATTAGCCAGAACATCTATTGTGGAATCAGGATTTGACGTTTCAAAGTATTCCCGAATCGGAGAAAGTATCTCAAATTATTATAATCCCCTTCGGGAAGATCCCCAGAATCGGATTAATTCTTTCAGAGATTTAATTCCGAAAGATAATGATGCTGAAACTATCCTTTTCCTTGGATGTATGGGCTCATACCGTGAAATAGAAATCGCGCGAGCCTCGATAGAATTGTTAAACAAACTCCATATCGATTTTACTATCATGAACGAAGAAAGATGCTGTGGTTCTCCTGCTTTTAGAACAGGCTTTCTAAAATCTGCCTTAAATGTAATGAATCATAATGTTTCGGAATGGCAAAAACGAGAAATTAAAACTATTATTACACCATGCAGTGCTTGCTACAGGACTATCAAATCATTTTATCCTAAATACTTATCTGATTTTGATTTTAATGTCAAACATATGATTGATGTCATTAAAAGCAAATTGGACCATCTCCCTTTAAAAACTCTAAATTCTAAGGTTACATATCATGATCCATGTCACTTAGGACGTGGAATGGACATCTATGACGAACCGAGAGAAATCCTCAATAAGATATCTTCAATAATCGAGATGGACCATAATCGCGATAAGAGTTTTTGTTGTGGTGCAGGAGGTGGTGTTCGTGCCAATTTCCCCGAGCTATCGCGAAAAATTGTAGATCTTCGTATCAATGAAGCGCTTAATATCGGTGTTAAATACCTTATTTCAGCATGTCCTCTTTGTAAAAATCAATTTAAGCAAAGTACTAATATCGGAACATTAAAAATTTTAGACATTGTTGAATTAGTAAACCAGCTATTATGAGCGAATAATTATGCAACTATCTGAAATTTCGCTTTATTTATTCATTTTTTTAACTGTTTATCTCGGAATTCTCACAATTGATATCCTATATAAAGCATTTAAATCGGAATCAGAAAAACGGGTATATCTTTATGGTATTGCCTTTTTTACAATTCTATATATGTTATGTAGAATCCTGCTGATAATCAATACAGTAGGTGAATATGACCCACATTCTAGTTTTTATATCTGGGCATCTTTCTTTGCGGCACTGGGCGTTTTTGGGTTAATGTTCGCAGTTGAAAAATATATTTACCAGAAATTCAAGTTTATCCCTTCTATTTGCGTATTAATTTTCTCCCTAATGATTCTAATATTTCCTGCTTATGAAGAAACGAATTTAGTGACTTATTGGGTTATATTAGCAACATCCTTTGCTTTTCTAATCCCCATTTTGTATTTAAAGGTGGGATTACGCGCATCTGGAGAGGTTCGTAAGAAAAGTCTTTATAGCGCCTTTGGAATTTTAACATTTCTCCTTGGCAATGGTATGAATACTGGAGTTCTTACCGAAAGTATTCCCATTTTTTTGATATTTGCACCAATTACGATGTTCATAGGATTATTTTTATTTCGTTTAGGTTTAAAATAGGCTTTTTTATGTTATAACTAATTTGTAAGAGGTGACGTGTGATGTCTTTTTCAGCGGATGACGTGGTACAACTCGACTATTCGGATAAAAAACGAGCAGAAATTATCCAAAAACTTAAAACAACGGATTTCGATATATTGATTATTGGTGGAGGAATAACAGGTGCAGGTGTGGCGCGCGATGCAGTCATGCGCGGACTAACTGTTGCACTTGTAGAGAAGGATGATTTTGCTGAAGGTACTTCGTCCCGTAGTTCGAAATTATTTCATGGTGGTTTAAGATATTTAAGAAATTTTGAAATAAAATTAGTGGAAGAAGCGACAAGAGAACGAAATTGGGCGCGTGATGTTGCCCTTCCGCATAATGTTAGACCATTACAATTTATAATTCCAGTATTTGGTGAAAGAAAAGATCCAAGAACCGGCAAGATTCTCCCCCCAAGTAGTGAGACATTAGAGATGGTTAGACTAGCATTAAAGACTTATGATGAAGCATGTAAAAATCAAAACTATGGTCCTTGGGAAATTATTGATGACCCGCAAAAAATTAAAGAGATGGAACCGGAATTCAATACCGATCAATTACTTGGGGCAGGACTTTACTATGATACAAACATGGATGATGCTAGAATCACAGTGGAAACGATAAAAGAGTGTGTTGCTTCTGGTAAATGCACCGCATTAAATTATTTAAAAGTAATAGAATTAGTACATAATGAAGACGGGCTAGTAAAAGGGGTAAAAGTGGTTGAGAATGATAAATTCTTACCCCCAACTTCCTCCGAACCTTTTACAATTAAGGCAAATGCGGTTGTAAATTGTACGGGTATCTGGGCGGATGAAGTACTAGGAAATAAGGGCGATGCAAAGATCATTAAACCTTCGAAAGGTATTCATTTTACCGTAAAAATTGAGGATTTAAAAGTAAATCATGGCTTTGGATTAAGTAGCATTGATGATCATCGCTTCTTTTTTGTCCTTCCTCGAGAAAATTGGGTTTTAATTGGAACAACTGATACACCCTATGAAGGAGACCTTGATGCACCTGTAGCTACGATGGCTGATATCAATTACCTCCGAAATACGGTCGAACTACTCTTTCCACATGCTAAGCTGGATAATTCTCATATCCTTGGATCATACGCGGGAATTCGTCCTTTAGTTCGAGAACCAGGCAAATCAGTTGGAGAAATAAGCAGGAAACATATTTATTTTGAGCGTGAAGATGGGCTTTTTAGTTTATTAGGCGGAAAATATACCACTTACCGAAAAATGGCAGAAGATTTAATGCGTAAATGTATTTTAAAAAGTAAAAAAATTGATATTACAAGAAATGGCACAATACAGGTTCCTTCCACAAAAAATATTACTAAAAAACCATATAAAATTGCCCTCAGACGGGATGAATTTGAATCGAGTCCCCAATATGTTGCAGCAAAGGGAAAAATTCATCCTTTTATCCTGGAACATCTCTATATAGAATTTGGTAAGAGTGCGCTTTACATTATTGAACAAATTTTGAAAAACCCAGAATTAGGCGCCCGATTACTAGATGATCCACAATATCCTCCAATATACTTTCCATGGACCAAAGCTGAAATTATTTATGTGGTTGAACATGAAATTCCACGCCATCTTACGGACATACTATGTCGTCGGACTGAAATTTGTTGGTTGGTGGATCCCTCTAAGCAACGTAAAATTGCGGAAGTCACCGCAGAACTGATGGGACATCTGCTGAATTGGAATGAAGAGAGAAAGAAAGCAGAGATTGAATTTTATTTATCTTACATTAAAGCAAATTCTCCTTTTTATGAAGGTGATTTGTAATTTCAATAAAGAGGTAAGTAAATGAGTAATACTTTACTTGTATTTGATATAGGGACCACAGGTGCCCGAACTATACTCTACAATGCCGAAGGAAGAGAAATTTTAAAATTTTATGAGGAATATCCCATTGAAAGACAACCACCTGGAATTTCTGAGCAAGATCCAGTCCTCTGGTGGAATGCCATTAGAAATACCTGTAAAAAGGTCGTGAAAAATAAATCTATAAATCCAGCTGATATTATTGGAATATCTGCAGCATTTCATAGAGCAACCACTACTATAATCGATAAAAAAGGCAATATTCTGCATCCTGCGCTAACCTGGATGGATGAACGTGAAGTAACTGATATTAAAATATTTCAAGAAGAAGGAGCACTCAGAAGAGCAATACCTAAAATATTATGGATTAAAAATAATCACCCCAATTTATTTAATAAGGCATACAAAATCATTTCACCCGATTCTTATTTCTATATGAAATTATGTGGTGAAATTGCAACCGATCCATCCAATGGAATCTACGGAATTCTCAACATGGAAACCTTATCTTGGGATGAAACCTTAGCAGAGGACTATGACTTACCAATTGATTTGTGGCCTAACCTTTATGCACCTGGAGATATTATTGGTGAATTATCTGGTGAAGCTGCAGCTGAATTGGAGTTGAAACAAGGATTACCTATCGTTGTTGGTGGGGGCGATCAGCAATGTGCCGCATTAGGCTTAGGGGTTACAGATATTGGACAAGCCAAAGCCACTACTGGGACTGGAACTTTTGTTGATATGGTTGTTGAGCACCCAATTCCTTCTGTAGGAGATATTCCCATTTTTTCATTACCGCATGTAGTAAAAAATAAATGGGTACTCGAAGGTACTATGCCTGGAACAGGAACCGCTTTGAAATGGTTTCGTGATAATTTTTCACAATTGCAAATCAAGGAATGTAAAGAAAAAAATATGAATATCTATGATATTTTATCAGAAGAGGCTAAAAAAGTTCCTCCAGGAAGTGAGGGGTTATTAATCCTTCCTTTATATATCTTTAAAAAGGGAACCATTTATGGATTAGGATTTGGACATTCGCGTGAATATTTTATCCGCGCAATTATGGAATCAGCTGCCCTGAGTGCTCAAGTGTATCTATCCCTATTGGAGGGAATGGCAAAACGGAAAGTAGATGAATTAAGGGTCGATGGTGGTGGAATGAATAGCGACCTTTGGAGTCAAATATTCGCAGATGTGATTATGAAACCGATCCGTGTTGCCGAGAATAAAGATGGGGCTGGCTTGGGAGCGGCTATTCTTGGATTTTGTGGGCTGAAATTCTATTCTAATTATGAAGAATCAGTAAAAAATATGGTTCGATTTGAGGAATTAAAACAACCTATCAAAGAAAATTCCAAAATTTACAAAAAATTAATTCGCGTGTTTATGCCCGCCGTCTTAGATATTCTCAATAAAAAACGTATCACTGGCAAATTGTGAATAAAAACTTTTATATTATTCCTTTAGAAATTGACTATAATTATAGCCTCATACGGAGGAATACATCTATGCCAAGTATATACGTTAACAAGAAGGCACAAGATACCATTACATGTGTAATTTGTAATAAAGTTACTGAACGGGGATCTATGTATATTGAGCGGATAACCGATGGAAAAGTGGAACCTATTTGCCACTTTTGTTACTACAAGTTAAAGAAAGAAAACAAACTTTAAAAGCTCTAATCATTTTCTACTATTTCAGTAGTATATTTTCTATTCCAGTATCTTTCAATAGCGGCCTACTGGGGATATTTCGATAAAACTCCTTTCATTATAGGATTCTCAAAAAGATAAATTTTTACCTTACGTATATGTTCTTCTATACCTTTCACAGCGGCAAATTCTGCTAATAATACTAAATGAAGGCAAAGAGGAAATTCACTACCATCAATCTCAGTGATTTGGTTATTATCGAGTTGAAGATATTCCAAATTTTCTAGAGATCGTAAATTCTCTATTTTTCTAATCCTATTTTGCTTTAAACGTAAAAATCTTAAGTTTTTGAGGCTTGTTAATTGATATAATATCTCTATTTGATTATTACTAAGATTGAGATCTTGAAGATTGGAAAGAGATTCCAATCCTTCAATCTTTTTAATTCGATTTCCCTCAAGATTTAATATAGAAAGGTTCTGCAACGAATCCAGCCCAGATATCTTTAAAATTTGATTATATTCGAGATTCAAATTTTGAAATTGTTTTAAATTGGATAATCCTTGAATTTCGGTGATGAAGTTATGTGATAAGTCTAATTTTATAAGATTTACAGGGAAATCTAACCCCTTAATCGATTGAATTTGATTATAGGCGAGATTTAAATCTCTTAACTTTTCCAAATAGTCTAATCCTGTTATTTTAAATAATTTATTATGAGACATGTTCAAAGTTTTAAGGGACGGGAAATTTTCTAATCCCTTTATTTCTTTAATCTTATTCATGGAAATCAGTAAAGATTCGAGGGAAGGCAAAGGTTTTGAACAATTTAGCTCAGTGATTTGGTTATTATTGAGATATATCGCACGAAGTTTGGGAAAGTTGCTTAACTCTTCAATCCAGTCAAAGTTTGTAAAATGATTATTATTAAGAATTAAACTTTTGAGGTCCATTAATCCCCCTAATCCCTCTATCTGAGAAAAGTCAGAAAGTCCTAAATTTGATAAATCAAGGATCCCCCCGATCGTCAGCCAGATTTTTTTTCCATTGACTTTTACATATTCTGGCATATTTTAAGTATCCTACTAATTCGCTAATTAATAGAGAGAAAATTAAATTAAATAATTTTAGACAATTATCGAATTCTTCTCAAAAACTGCTAATTTAAGGATTTTTGTTTTTCCTGATAAAAGTTATAATTAATTTTTTTCCTTCGAAACGAGCGCCTCCAATTTTCATGTTCTGTGCAATCTTAGGAAGTAGTAAAATTCGTTTATATTCCCCAATTTCAATTACAAGTTCTTCGCCGCGCTTACGTATTTTAGTTTCTCCTTTCTTCGCAAATGGTAAATTAATTTTCATAATTACATTTCCATCAATATCTGTATCTATGGTAAATGGTTTATCATGCGAATAAATCTCGGATGGATCTCCCTTTTTACCATACATATCACTTGCGACTTGCTCTAATAATTTTAACCCAATAACTTCTTCTTCTTTCAAATATATTTTAAAAATTTTAAGGGGATAAAAAGTTGTTTCAAGGCGCTGAATATATTCTTGCTGGGTTTCTTTCCATTTTTTAAAATAAGGGTCGTTAATTGTTTCAGGAATGACTTTATTTACACATAAACCATCTACGGTCAATCCGTAAAGGTTCATAAAAGTTAAGGCGCGTTCACTTTCCAAGATAGGCATTTTCTCAAGGTTTGTAACAATGCGCACTGTAGTCATAGTAGATTCAATCAGCAAATCGCGCATCTGATTTACACGTTCCATTAAGCCCTCCATTTGCGCAAAAAAGAGCTCGTCTGGAATAGGCGTTCGTACAACTTGTTCTGTTCGCTCTCGAAGGGGCTCAAAAATCCGCATAATTCCTCGTTGAATCCGTAAAAGGTACTTTCCAAACATACTAAAAACTTGCGGAAAACTCAGAAGTCTAAAAGTATGCCCTGTAGGAGCTGTATCTAACACGATAATTTCGAAACGTCCTATAAATTCACTAATCTTAAGTATTGAAAACAACTCATCTAAACCCGGTAAAGCGACCATTTCACTGGCAACGGCTTCCTCAATCCCTCTAGATTGGAAAAGACGCGTAAGAAAATTTCGGACAACTCCATAATGTTCATCTATTTCCTTTTCTAATTCAATTTGGAGTCCAAAAAGGTTTTTTGATATTTCTTTTGGTTCTCTTACTCCTAATTCCACATCCAAACAATCAGAAAGCGCTTGAACAGGGTCACTTGACATTACCAATGTTTTTTTACCAATTTTGGCGCATTGCAACGCTGTAGCGGCAGCGCAAGTTGTTTTGCCCACACCACCCTTCCCAGTAAAAATTATTGTTCGTCCCATTCTCTTCCATCTTCAATTTTTTTTGTATCATTTTATTCATTAAATTTTTCTTCTATTTCAAAGAATTTTAATTTTATTCTCATTTATTTATCATGTAAAATACTTGGGATAAATAAGGCTTCTTACTTCTTTTGTAATTTTTATATGTTTCTTTTTTAATTTTTCTATAATACTCTTAGCACTCAAATTCAAGGGATTATTTTCAATACATAATTTGTTTAAGTTTGGAAGATCAAGTAAGGTGTTTGGGAGATTATTTAATTGATTATTGGATAAAGATAATAATTGAAGTGATTTTAAGTTGTTAAATGATTCTAAGAGCGCTGTAAGCTTATTATTATCTAAAAATAGTTTTTGGAGTGATTCCAAATTAATGAAAGAGGCAGGAAGCCTCTTTAATTTATTATTCTTCAAAAATAAAAATTGGAGGTATTTAAGATTGCCGAAGGATTCTGGAAGGGATGTTAGCTGATTATTACTTAAATCTAGGGTTTTAAGGGATTTTAGCTCACCAAAAGATTCTGGGAGAGTTTTTAACCGATTATTAGGAACTAGTAGATTTCGAAGAGATTTTAAGTTCGTAAAAGTCTCCGGAAGCGTTGTTAATTGATTACCTTCTAAATAAAGAGTTTGAAGCGATTTCAATTCCCCAAAAGATTCAGGAAGCGTTGTTAATTGATTACCTTCTAAATAAAGAGTTTGAAGCGATTTCAACTCCCCAAAAGATTCAGGAAGTGTTGCTAATTGATTACCCGCTATACATAGTGTTTGAAGCGACTTTAAATTAACTACAGATTCTGGGATAGAAGTTAATTGATTATTATTTAAACTGAGTTCTTTAAGTAATTCTAACTGAAGAACTGGTTCAGGGAATATATTGAATTTATTATCATCCAAATTTAAGGCTTGAAGAGATTCGATATTACAAAAAGACTTTGGGAGAGCCATTAAGTTATTGCCTTTTAAATCAAGACTTTGAAGTGATTGTAAGGAACCAAAAGACTTTGGGAGATTAAAAAACATATTATAACTTAAATTGAGGTTTTTAAGCGTTTTCAACTGAAATATTGAGGTGGGGAGAGTCTCTAGCCGATTATTTTCTAAATTAAGTGTGCATAGAGATTTTAAGTTGCTAAATGATTCTGGGAGGGATGTTAATTGATTATATCCCAGTTCAATTACTTGAAGAAATTTCAATTTGCATATTGTTTCAGGGAAAATCCGAAATTGGTTACCTGTTAAAATTAAGATTTTAAGCAATTTTAAATTATTAAAAGATTTTGGAAGTGTTCTTAGCTGATTTCCACCCAAATCTAATACTTG
>SUPS01000291.1 GCA_005191415.1 Candidatus Helarchaeota ASGARD archaeon Hel_GB_A | reverse complement strand
GGTATGTTTTTAGATTTTAAGTAATGTTTTTCTCCTAAAAAACTCAAAAGAAAGATGATGCCGGGGATGACCATTCCAGAGACGATGAGAATGGTTATCTGAAAAATTTGGAAACTTCCAATACTGATCCCTTCTACTTCAAAGAGGATGAAAGTTGATATGAGAGTTACTATAGCTAATCCAATCGTCATTAATGAACCTAAAAGAGAAAATTTATAGCCTTCTTTCTCCATAATTTCCATTTCAAACGCCTTAGTAGTTTATTTTAAAACTTGATGTTTTTATAATATTTATCTCATTCTTAATAAATTATTTTAAAGGATTACAAACAATTTTCCAAAAAATTTAGATAAAAAAATCATGCGTTCTATTTTTTCTGATCTAAATATTTGGTGATGACAGACCGAACGCAAGTATCGAAAGCTTTACGGACATTCAGTCCGTTAATGGCGGATGTTTCAACGATTTCGCCTTTCACTTTAGCTTTAGTTAGAATATCTTGGATATTTTGCCGTCTTATGGTGCCAGGAAGATCAGATTTATTGAGCATGATCACTAGAGGGATTTCCAATAATTTTCGGTGGAGAAAATTAATGAGTTCGTTGAGCGATTCGATGTTATCTTTCCATACACCACGTTGTGCATCCCACACAAAAATGATCCCATCGACCCCTTGCAATATTACCTTTCTCAAATCCTTATGAGCCTTGTGCCCAGCCACGGACCAGATTTGTAAATTCACCTTTCCGATTCGAGCAGTCATCCTATCGAAAAACCCACCAATTTTACTCATATCACCTTTTGCATCCGTCCCCCCCTTAACACTCGTGAGTTCGCCTACAGCTATACCCTCTTTTTCATATAACCAGTTGATACTAGTTGTTTTTCCAGCAAGACTCGGTCCATAATAGACGATCTTGAATACTAATGTACCATCAGCCCTTCTTGAAGGCATATTACCGACCTATTTACGATTATTGTTTATTACTTCATAATGTGATTTATTGTTTTTAATTTATTCGATATCTTTATGTTGAACTTTATACTATCCATCTGTTAAAAATGCTGAAATATCACTAGCCATAACTTAAAAATGCTAAAATAGTACCCAGAGAATAGAACTTTCAGGCGTTGAGCCGTTTCAGAAGAATCGAATTTAAATATTCATCCCACATAGCTCGAACGCGTGGTAAACGAGCTAGAATCTTTCGATAAACTTTCCAGAATTTGGCTAATTCCTTGTTTTTAAGAATTTTTTCATTTAACAAGGCAATTGTGAGTTTTCGCCCTTCAGCGGAGATGCCTACATTCTTTCCGATTGTAAAGATGAATTTTTTTCGTTTAAGCGATTCGATTTGTCTGGAGATAAATAGTTTGTTGCCTTTAAATCCAACTACAGAAGATTCGGGAAACAATTTTTCAAAAACTTTCGTTAGTAATAAAAGGTCATCAAGATCGTGAAACCGCCCGGATGCGAGTAAGATCAGTAAGATTTCGTCGATTTGCCAAATGGTATTTTTGTCGGAGAGGCTTTCCACAAAAATCAAACCAATGATTATTCTGTATAAGTAGACACCTTCGATATTTAATAACTTATTTGCAATCTCGTAAAACATCTTCAGAAAGAGGGGTAAAATCGCAGCTTATAATACCACAAACAAAAATCTTCTGTAGATGATTAAAATAAAATGTTGACCATTCCTTCAGTTACGTAGCGTTTTGATAAGTTTACCACAGGATTGACCATTATGCGTGCAAGTAATATAGAGGATATAATGAAAGAGCTTGGGAAATGTACGCTTTGTAAGATTTGTGAGGAGAATTGTTCAATTTTTCTTGCGACAGGGAAATATCCTCCTTATAAGAAACTAGAAGTAGTAAGGGAGTTAATTCAAAAACCTAAAGATAGGAAACCAGAAGATTGGGAAGCAGTCTTCTTATGTACTAAATGCGAAGCATGCGATGAATGTTGTCCTGAGAAAATTTCACTTATGAATATTATTGATTTTGGGAGAAAATTGTGTGTGGAGCGTTGGGGGATACAATATCCGAGGCAGAGGGTAATTATTGAAAATATTCAGAAGTATGGCAATCCATTTGGTAATTCAGAAAGTAGAATAGGATGGTTAGAGGAAAAATTTCCTAAATCAAATACGCTTCTACATTTAGGCTGTATGATGTCCTATCCTTTACGCTCGATGGGCAAAAGTATTATTAGAATTTTAAGAAAACTCGGTGTTGATTTTACGATTTCACCAGATGAGAAATGTTGTGGATATTTCGTGTTTAATACAGGAAACCATGAAGCGGCTCAGAAAATCATTGCCCAAAATAGCGAGGAATTTGAGCAATACAATCAGATAATAACGCTATGTTGCGGATGTTATACATTTTTGAAGGAGCATTATTCCCTCAGAACGCCCATAAGACATGTTATAGAAATCATCTCAGAGAAATTAAAAGAGAAAGACCTAAAAAGTACACCAATTCATCAGAAAATTGTGTTCCAAGACTCCTGTCATATCGCCCGTCCCCATGGGATTGTTGAACATCCCCGAGCACTTATTAAAAAAATGGGTTTCGAATTAGCCGAGTTCGATTTGCCGCTTTGCTGTGGTGCAGATGGTGGTATGAGGATTATAAACCCAGAAGTTGCCTTAGAGGTTGGTAAGATGCGGCTTTTAGAGGCACAAGAAAAGGGTGATGTCCTTACGACATTATGTCCATTTTGCATCGCACATTTTAGGGATACCGCAGAGAAACTGAATATTAATATCCAAATTACTAGTTTATTTGAATTATTGGAAAAATTATTGCCTTAGATCTAGTTGTGCTTTTTGGATTACGTTCTCTAGCTGCTCCTGTGGATGGACACCAACGAGAATTCGCTGCGTCTCATTCCCGATGAAAAAGGCTGGAACGGCGGTTATTCCTACAGAGTGTAATTCACGAATTGAAGCGCGAATTATTGGATAATAAATCTCCTCTTTCCATTTTTGTTTTAACTCATCAGTACTTAGCCCTAAATCATCGATTATTTTTAATAATACGGTTTGATCCTCGATATTTTTCCCTTCAAGAAAATAGGCATGGAAAATCAGGTTGTGGCATTCGTCAAACTTGTTATATTCCCGGGCAAATTCAGCGGTTTCTAATGCTTTGCGCGAAAGGGGAAGATATTTTGGTAGCTTTATCTCTATTTTATTTTTTTTTGCAATTCGTTGGACATTTGCCCAAACCATTTTGATATAGGGGGTGTTGATATTTGGCATCATAGATCGTAGCGGATGTAATTCGAACGGTCTCCAAAGGACATTGAGATCATATTTTTTCTTTATTCGTTTAACGATCTCATGAGCTAGAAAGCAAAAAGGGCATATGTAATCTGAAAAAATTACTATATTCAAAGAGGGCATTTTCACAAAACGCTCAAGAATTTTAATTAAATCCTAATAATTTAACGTATATTTTAATATCTGCTAAATAAGAAAGTTAAACATTGCCTGTTATTTGCAGTTGAGGGCAAATCATGGAATTTGTCATAGGAATTGATCTGGGATCCACAGGAATTCGTGGAATAGTTACCAATTCGGTTGGAAAAGTCATTTTAAGCAAGCAACTGGCAATAACTCCAAGTTATAAGGCAAGGCAATTACCTGCAGGGTGGTATGAACAAAATCCTGAGAGTTGGATTGAAGCATTACATCGAATATTAAAAGAAATTGTAAAAGAATTAAAAAAATTAGGAATTCCATTACAAGAGATAAGCGCAATTTGTACAGATTCTACTTCTGGGACTATCCTTGCCGTAGATGAATTTGGCAATCCTTTAATACCAGCGATCATGTACAATGACATTCGTGCTCAAGATGAGGCAGAAAAAATTCAGAAAATAGCTATAAGTTTTAGTCAAAAGGTAGGTTATAAATTTAAAGCATCTTTTTCTCTTCCAAAAATCCTCTGGATTAAGCAAAATCGTCCTTCAATCTATATCCAAACGAAAAAATTTCTCCATGCAAATGATTTTCTTGTAGGATTACTTACGGGGGAATATTTTCATTCAGATATTAGCAATTGTTTAAAAGCGGGCTTTGATTTTATTGATGAGCGGTGGCCAGGTTTTATTGAAAGCGAATTGGAGATTTCTTTTGAGAAATTACCAAAGGTTGTACCTTCTGGAAAGAAAATCGGCGTAACATCTACAGAATTAGAGAAAAATACTGGATTTCCGTCGGGAGTTGCAGTAATTAGTGGTGCAACAGATAGTATCATGGCGTT
>SUPS01000290.1 GCA_005191415.1 Candidatus Helarchaeota ASGARD archaeon Hel_GB_A | reverse complement strand
GTATTAAATATTCAAATTATTAATCGCATAACTTCAAAAGCTTCTGCATAATTTTGATTTATTAGATGTCCTCTTGCTTTTGCTAAATTCCAGATAAAATCTTCTTGAAAATAAGGTCGATGCATTTGAGAGTTATAGCAACGAAGTGCCGCAATTTTGTTTTCGATATTACTTTTCTCTAATCGAATAAGTGCCGTTAAATTAAATGTAATTGAATTCCAGGGTTCTTCATAACAAAAGATTGTTGTGTTTTTAAAGGCACGAAGCGTTTCCTTTGCAACAACCTCATGATCCTGATGCAAATCGTTTAATGAAGGTGCAAATACCATATCTGGAGAAAAATCTTTATTAAATTTCCATAATATCTCCAGAATTTCTTGACGAATACTAGGAAAAGTTCTTACATCGAAATCAAAAAGATGAAGATTATCTTTTGGGATTTTTAAGGTTTGCATTGATTGATAAAGTTCTTTCTCTGTGATATCTTTAGGAAATTTTGGTAAAATAGATTTTTTAGCTAAAGAAAAAACAAAAAAATGAATCGTATTTCTCTCAGAAATGAGTTTAGAAATAGTGCCACCACATCCTAATTCCCCATCATCAATATGAGGGCTTAAAATAAAAATACAACCTTCTTTTTCTGGTTTAAAAATCATAATTAATCATCTCTATTTTTTATAAGCGATAATTCCTCCTACTTCTTTCACTATTTCTATTTTTCCTTTTTCATGAATCCATTTCTGAATTTCAATTTTCATAGCTTCTTTAAGATTTTCTCTTTCATTATCATTTTCAACGCTATTAAGGAATAAGCCTGTTGAGGTATAATATTCTAAAAATGAATTTGCATCATGAAAAACTAATGGATTTTTAAAAATTTCAACCTTTACATCTTGAAAATACTTTTGAATTAGAGTAAGGACTTCACTCATAAATCGAGACTTACCTGGCATATACGGTAGTGTTTTTTTGGTAATCTTTTTATGTAAATCATGTAATAATTGTGCATTTTGAGGTGTCGGTCCGGCGAGAAAGATTCGACCGCCTAATCTCAGAAGTCTTTTAAATTCTTTTATTACTTTCTCCAAGTTCTTTAAGTAATAAATTGCAAAACAGCATGAAATTACATCAAAATAACCATCTGAATATTCGAAAGGATTATTTGCATCATGTAGAATAAATTGAATCGATACATTTGCAGTTTTTGCTTTTTCTTTTGCCTCATTAAGTATTTCTTCAGAAATATCTGTTGCAATAACTATTCCGCTATTCCCGACTATTTTTTTATATGGTATTGCTTGTTTACCCGTTCCACACCCTACATCTAAGATTTTTTCACCAGGTTTTAAATTAATTATTTTTAAAATCCAGTCATTTATTTCTAATTTTGAAAATTTCTTGTGTGCATCTATGCGAGCGGATAAAGTAGTTCGCTTTTCCTTAAATAAAGGTTTATCGGCTTCTGAATTTGATTGTTTCATATTACCTACTCATATTCATATTTTGTTTTTCAAAAATTCAAGTGCCACATTTGCAAGCTTTTCAATTGGATCTTCCATTTCTTGTAAGACTTTTTTAGCTAATTCTTTATGAAGTTTTAAATATTTCTCGCGATTTTTTAGGATTTTTACAGAAATTTTTGCGGCATCTTCAGGTGTATTTGCTTTATAAAGTAATCCTTTCTCCTTTAAATAAGTATCACACCATAAAGGTTCAGGATAACAAGAAATTGCTGGCACTCCCAATATGGCAGCCTCCTGAGTGATAGTTCCTCCATATCCCATCTCAAGACTTGCAAAGGCTAAGAGACTCGGTACATCTATTGTTCTCTCAGGAACGACGATTTTATCTTGAAAATGTTTTTTAAATATTTCACTGTGTTCCTTATACCTAGGCAAAGCAACTATTTGTATATCTGTAAAATTAGCCAATATTGCTCGAATAGTTGGAAAAATAATTGGTTCTTTTATACCAAACTCTAAAACATAAGCTGCATATGTTTCTTCCGGGCGTAAGACCACAATTGGCTTTTCTTTATCTAAATTTAGTTCTTTTAAAACATTTTGATTTGGTTTTAAATATTTAATCCATGCTGCAGCATCTACAGCATCATAATAGATAATATCTTCTTCTAGAACCCCAAATGGGCGCCAATCTTCATAACTTGTTGCTTTTGGCGCATACAGTTTATTCGCATATGGAATGCTAAGTTTATTCACTGCAAATGCCCAAGGTGTATCACTACAAGTAATTTGTGGAATTTTTAAACCAAACGCAACTCTTGCAGCTACATCAGAGGTCAATGAAATAAGCAAATCTGGGGTCTCTTCAGAAACTAAATCAAGTAATTTTTTTGCTCTATCAAGTGAAGCAAGCAATTTCCCCTTTAAAGTTTTACCTCCATGCTTTCCGAGAATTCGGGCATCTATTTTATAACTTTTAAGCATTTGTGTAAGTTCGTAATAGATCCGAGATGTTATTAGAACTTTATGCCCTTTCTCTCGGAAAATTTTAATTAAACGATTGAAGTACATTACCTGTTTTGGTGTTGTTATATCTATCCAGATTTTGGGCATATCTTTCTGCACATCTGTCTTTTATAAACATTTAATCGTCTTTTTTTTAATTGAATTTTCCCGTGAAAATAAAAACATATCTTTAACAATATCTAATTTCCATTGGAAATTTCTCTTTATTATTTTTTTCTGTTTTTAGAGGCAAATTATCCATTCACTGTTCAATACTATTTTAATTAGAAGAGGTTAATCAAATCTCACTTCTTTTTCATGGTCGATTTTGAAGAAATGGCCAGATTTTCCATGAATTTAGGTAGAATAGGAGCTTTAAAGGATAAAATTAGTCGAAGCAACCCATTAAATCCCTCCTTTTTATTTCATATCTTATGGAACTTACTCAATTTCTCAAAACTCAAGTCGATTCCCTTTGTGTTCTCTCTCCCCGCTGTCGAAAAATAGTGGGGCATTATTTAGATGGATTAATAAGAGGGCATAAAAAGAGTATTGCATGGATCATTCGAGAATTACAATTTCCCTTTACCACACAATTTTGGCTAAAGCAGTTAAAGCAATTACCAGCTCGTTCCAGCCGCCTAAAAAAGCACCTATATCAGCAGATATTAAGCAAAGTCGACCGGCGATCTAAATTTTTTCTCGTAGGAGACGACACCACCCACCGGGTGTATGGAAAGGAGATCTATGGAGCGGCTGTTCAATACGACCATGCCCTGAAGGCGTTTCTCAACGCCATCAAATTAGTGGACCTCGTCACCAGTAATTCGAAAGATTGCATGCTTCTCAATGATTTTACCATTTATCTCCCCCGCAATTTCGTTGCAGCTCACTCCTGGCTGGGATATCGCTACCGATCCAAGATCGCCCTCGTGAGTGAATTGACCTGCTCTATGGTCCACGTACTGCGTAAAGCTGCCGTACCGAAAAATAACATCTGGGTCCTTGTGGATAGCTGGTACAGTTCGGGTAAATTTGAGAAACGAATACGAGCCGCTGGTGCAAATTATGTGTTACAAGTAAAGAAAGACCGGCGGATACGATTGTTCCGGCAATGGAAGCGAATCGACCACTATTTCGAGTACTACAAGTCCCCACGCTATTTTACCGCGCCGCCCGAGAATAAGAAGATATTTTACAAAGAAGCGATTTTAGATGGCTCAAAATTCGGGCGGCGCAAAGTCTTTGGGTTCAAAGAAGAATCCGAAAAAGAGTGGCGGTACTTTGTAAGTAGCAAGTTGAGTTTAACCGCCAAGACCGCTTACCAATACGTCAGAAAGCGGTGGACAGTGGAGACCATGCATCGAGAAACTAAACAATACTTCGGGCTAGGAGCGACCTATTCTGGGAGAGCCGAATATTTGCTCGCTCATTATTTCTGTTCTTATTATGCGTGGCTACTCTTTCAGTGGTACAAATGGCAAATAATTGGAGAACAGAACTACATGACTACCGAAGAATTATGGTTGCAGTATATTCAAGAAAGCAGTGAAAAAAAGCAGATTACCTCCCATCATTTTCTCGAGACTGCAAAAATATACCAGCTCCCTCTTCAAAAAAACGTAAAACTTAAAAATAGAAAAATTCCAGTAGAAGTGATATAGAGTTAAAGATATGTGTAATTATCTTATGATGCCTCTACAAAGAATAAATAAATCTATGAAGAAAGATACTTTTTGCGATCTACATATACGCAAAAGTATATCGATCAAACTTTATAGGCAACGCCGTTTTTTAAAGCTACTGCTAAGAAAAAGACCGGGC
>SUPS01000048.1 GCA_005191415.1 Candidatus Helarchaeota ASGARD archaeon Hel_GB_A | reverse complement strand
GTTTTATTTGGAATGGATATTTGATAAGAAATACACTTAATTACAGTTTTTTTTGAAGGAGTAATAGATTTTTATGCCTGTTAGCCATGAGATTTTTGCATTCTATGAAAATTTGTACTTTTTTTTGTTTTTTATTTGACAAAAGTTTAATTAAGTTTTTTTGAATTACGTCTGATAACCAAAATTTACAGGTAGAATGGAAATTGTCTAATAATGGACCTAAACCTTTTTCAAAAGTAATTATCATTTCAATTGGATTTATGACAGTAATGACAATTGGGATTTTTGTCGTGATGAGTACTTGGGTACAAAATTGTTCTAGTAGATATTCGGAAACGGTTGAAATCCTTAATAATTTTGCAGATCTGGCAGAGAATGATATTCAGGCGATTCTTTCAGAAGATGGGACTAAATACGGGACAGCTTACACGTATTTACAAGATTTGTATATTCTAAATGATCAATATCAATCTATGAAACAATACAACCAAACGCATCCTGGAAATTATACGCAACAAGATTTTGATGATGTGGCGATAGAATTTACCTCAAAGATGAGATCTTTAATTTTTGTTGTCCAGAGCACGTGGGTGTATAAATATGGTGTTCAACAATTAAATGTAGACGTAGCAAATAATTATACTTACAGAGGAGAAGAGTATTTTTTCATAATTAACAAATGGTATAAAACGTTCAGTCCTTATGAAGAAATCGATAGCGATTTAAAAAAATACGTAAATACTTCATTTTTCCAATCAGGAGATATTCTAGAACTTCCAGAGATAAAATTTGATAAATGGACTTATTATTTATACAATAACTTATCAATTTTAGAGTTTATAGGCACTAATAATGCAATTAATTTCCTTAATTCCCATTTAGGAGATATTAATTTAATTTTAGTCAATCTTTCTCTCAGTGTTACATCAGACTATATTAATGGATACGTGTATTTAAGCGAAAGAACGGCAGGAATTATTCAAGATTATAATAATACACTAATTACCTTAGCTCTAGCAGGTGTGCTCCTAGGATTTTCAGCTTCCTTTGATAATAAGAAATATCGAAAAATTACAATGATTCTTGGGTTAATTACCTTATTTCTCTCCATTATATACTTTATATCCGCATCAGGCACCTTGAGTTCTTTTGCGGATTTCGAAGCTACACAAATTTTGAAATCTATTGAATTTCAATTCTATTGAAACAATTCTATCTCTATTATTCCCTTTTTTTAGGTTATGTTCTTCCCTTTGTGTGAATTATTCCCAATAATTGTGAAAAATAACCTGTGAATTATATTCTTAGTCAAGTAAAAAGTACAATGAGTTTTTTACAGAGCTTTTTTAAGAATTATCGAATAATTGGGCGTTTTTGAAAGATGGTGAAAATAGTTGTTTTAAATAGGTGGTATTCAAAGTTGGGGGGGACAATTTTTTCAATTTTAGCCAGTAAATTAGATGTAACTTTCTCATCCGTGAAATCTGGATGATTTTCGAGGTTTGGGTCGAATTTATGGAGGAAGATGGAGAAATCAACATTATACTCTTGTTTTTGGAGCTCATTAATTATTAACTGGAGATATTGGAGGGCTATATCATATCGTTCAGTATCTTGCACATCAATGACGAAAATTATCTTATCTACACCACTAAAATATTCATTAAACCGTTGGAGATAGGATTTTCGGTACTGTTCTTGTCCTCCAAAATCCCAAATATTAAAAATGGTTCCATGATCTTCAAAATTTACAATATTCAAGCCTCGAGTGGGTCTTAGAGAATAATATGACATTAAGTTTGTGTCTCTTTGTAAGCTAAGGAGGATAGAGGTTTTTCCGCTATTATCTAACCCCATAATCAAAATTTTTTTGGCCTTTGCGCCTATATCTGCACCACTCAAAATGCGTCCCTTATTCAAGAAAGTCAACTATTCTAACCTTTAATGAAGCGTATCCAGTATATCGAAGGTGGTTAAATTTTCGATTTTATCCTTCGTTGTATTTAAAATATAAGAATTAAGAACGGAAAGAACCTCAAAAATTTGAGGATTTTTTATGCTATAAATTTTTTTCACACCTTCTCGGCGAACGTTTAAGATATCTGCATTGGTTAAAATTTTCAATTGTTGAGAAATAGTCGATTGGCTTTTATTTAGAGCGGTTTGAATATGATTAGCTGAGTTTTCGCCATTTTTGAGAAAATTTATAATCTTAAGGCGGGTGGAATCTGCTAATACTTTTAAAAAATTTACCAGTGGTTCAATTAACTCTTCCATTTTATAATCACTACGTATTTTGAAAATTTTTAACGTTCAAGGTGTTATATAGAAATGTTTAAATAGAGGTATATTAATATATCGTTATATTGTAATATCGTTATATAACGGTATATCGATATTTAAAAATTAATTAAGAAATGTATTACCCCAATAAAGGTAAAAAGGCGATATTGAGTGAAGGTAGAATTAAAAATTGAAGATAAAAAATCGGTTACAAGTAAATTTGAGGAAGATTTTGATAAATCTGCAGAAAATATAAATTTTCAAGGTGGATTTTGCCAGAAACGCGAAATAATGAAATTGCCGCCATCTGCGAAATTTATCTTATATCTCTTAAAATTAAAAGGTCCCATGAATCGAAAGGGAATCATTGAGGAAACAATGATGCCTGATCGGACAGTCGGATTTGCATTAAAAAAGTTATTAGAAAAAAATTTAATTCAAAAAATAGATTCCGACATTTCGTTAAATAATACACCAGGACGGAAGCGGAAGCATCAGAGACAGGATGGGCGTATCACAAATTATGACCTCGTCTCAACTGCATTATCATACGAAATGGCAAGAACCTAAATTCTAGCCGTTCTTTTTTTTATTCTCAGAATTTAGAGATAGGGTTTTATGAGATCTATAGAAAATAAAGAGAATCCACTTAAAATTAGAAGTTATGAAAAAATTTGGGTCCCGATTATAGCAGATAATTCTGATTGGCACTATATAGACTGGATGGAAGCTATTTTTTGGGTTAAAAAATTGATTAGGGAGATTCATTGAATCTAAAGAAATAATTATGTAATTCTTGTTTTCCCCTTCCTTTAGAATAAAATGC
This sequence comes from Candidatus Helarchaeota ASGARD archaeon Hel_GB_A, assembly GCA_005191415.1. GTDB lineage: Archaea > Asgardarchaeota > Lokiarchaeia > Helarchaeales > HEL-GB-A > HEL-GB-A. Next base: position 16,709 of record SUPS01000048.1, on the reverse strand, counting down.
ATGAAATTTAGAAATTTCATTAATTGATTGGATAAAGCGTCTAAACTTATTCAAAATAGTAGATTAACTGCCATAATAATTAAATAATATCCTTTTCAACTAATTTTATGTAAATTAGGAAATACTCAACCTTATTCTCAGTAAGTTAGGTTGTAAGAAGTGACAGACATTAAAAGCGATCTTGTCAAAGGGATTGTTTATTCTCAGTTTCATACGAAACTAGGACCAGTTGCTGTTGCATGGATTCCACATAATTTATCTATTGAGATGAGAGACCTCGTTAGTTTAAAATCAATTAATATTTTGACAGGAGAGAAAGGTTCGGTTCCTGAAACTGTTGCAATTATCCCATTCCCTTCTTTTAATTTAAAAGGGATGGTGAAATGTATAGAAATTAAAGATGAAAAATATAGGGGGGGCGCGAAAGATAGTGCAATTACGATTCTTTTTGATGAAATTAATGATCTCATTTATTACAAGTATATGGATAATTTTAAGAAAATTTTTAATGAATTAACAGCAAGGATTCTTGAATTAGAGGAAAATGGCGCGAGTAAGCAGACGATTGAGGAAGAATTAGAGAAATTTTATGGCATTTTAATCGATACATTAAATGATTTGTGTGCAGCAGAACTGAGTTGTACTGAAGGAGAGGAATTTCCCATAGACATAGGGAAACCAAAACAGGCATTGCGAGAATATCGATATAAGATAATAGTAGTAGGGGATTCTGCTGTTGGTAAAACCTCACTAATATTGCGATTTACAGATCGCGCATTCCGTCGCACATATCTCCCGACGTTAGGAGTGAACATCTCGGAGAAGCAGATTACGATTAATGGAGCAGTCATTCAATTCATAATTTGGGATATAGCAGGTCAGGCTAAGTTTAAGAAAATGAGAAAACACTTTTATGCAGGAGCAGATGGACAATTACTTGTATTTGATCTTACACGCAAAGAAACATTTAAGAACATAGTTAAATGGTTTGAAGATATAAGATCATTTCATGGAGACTTAATCGGGCTAATTTTAGGAAATAAAAACGATTTAATTGATTTGCGGGAAGTAGAGGATGCTGAGGGGTTAAAACTTGCAAATGAACTACAGCTAGAATATATTGAAACTTCAGCACTAACTGGGGAGAATGTAGATAAAGTTTTTAATAAATTAGGGGAACTTTTAATGAAGATAAGGAAAAAAAGAATTAAGAAATAGTTAAAATCAAAAATAAAATGGATTATTTCATGCACAGATAGTTAAAAGAAAACTGGGGAAAGAAATCTCAATTCAATCAACTAATATTCCATTTTCTTCAAATAATTCTTCAAATAATTTAAAATAGGATAAGATTGATAATGCTTGATGTACATTGAATTGCGAAGAATTTACATTCATAAAGTGGATTAAGATTGATTTACGAAGTGTATATAATCGATTTCAATAGCGGAATGCCCTACATTGATAAGACTTATCGAAAAATACATTTGGGTGTTCATAACAATTTAGTGAGCGGATTATTACACGTCGTCTTTACGATGTTTGATAAAGAAATGGAAATCGGGAACCTAAAATCTATTGAAACGCAAGACTATAAATTAATATATTTAAGACGAGAAGAACTTTTGTATGTTACGCTAGCCGATATTAAATTAGAGGAAAAGAAAATATATGCAATGCTGAATCAACTCGCATTAGCCTTCCAGGAGGATTATAATAGAGAAACCTTATCTGCCTGGTCAAATGATATTACAATCTTCTATCCCTTTGTCTCAAAGATGGACACAATAGTTACTAACACCATTGCTGAAATTTTTTTCGAGCAATACCCCTCGAATATTGTTACCCTTACCAATTATATCAATGAAAATTATACCCTAGAATATCAAGAAGCAATTGGAAAAAGGCTAGCTGAGAAAATTTTAGCGGAACGTTTTTCTAATGTGGCGAAAAAAAGGAATTTAAAAAGAGAATTATCAAAATTTACAGTTGTAAAAGAATTAACTGATAATTATGTTAAATTAAAAGTTTGCCCTTTTTGCCGAAAGAAGCATTCTACTGAGCCAATCTGCAATTTTGTGACAGGATTCATTCAAGGCATGCTTAAATCAGATAATTGGGTAGAAAGCACATGTGTAGGACGTGGAGATGCCGCTTGTTCATTTGTTAAAAAGAACTAATCTTTTCGTGAAAAATGGAAACCCTTTTCTTTTATTAACCGATAAAAATTACTTAATAAAAATCTGAAATAAAAAAGAGGGTCTATATTTTATGTTTCTATTCGAGTTTAATTGGCCACCTGATCTAAAAGATATTCCAACGTTCTCAATTGAAGTTAGTATCTTCATAGTCGGATGCATAGCTGGTATAATTGGAGTATTTATTTGGAAAAATCATCGTATTCTCGCGAGGAAAGGATTGCCCGAGTGTGTTATAGGATTTTTCGTTTTTGCTTTTCATTCTTTGTTCGATGCATTAGATACGATATGTGAAAATGCTCCTCTTAAGGAAAACCTAGATTTAATGGATTCCCTTTATTCTATTGTTGGATTAATTTTAATTGCGATTGGAATCTTACGCATTTCCATTTATGGTGCAAAGATTTGGAGGGAATTGTGAGAAAAGAAGGTGAAATGTATGTGGGAAGTAGAAATAGTTTTTCTCAGCATTTTATTAGTAGGGCTGAATATTGCATTTGCTATAGGGTTAATAAAGCATAAAATTTCTGGAATTATTTTATATATAGCTGGGTTGGTTGATACGATTATTATAGTGCTTCTACTGACATATTTTAATGTAGGATCATTTATTTATGCGTATGAGCCTTATTCACCCTTGAACCCAGTGGATGTTGGTTTAGAATGTGCCGAATTGGCTGCTTTTATCGTGATCTTTTGCGTATCTTTCGTTGCACGAGCAAAATATCCCGTGATCGGAGGAAAGGGGTGGAATATCTTATTATTAGCCGTAACTTTAGGTTCTATTGGTATGTTCTTTGATATATATGGCGAATTTCTGAACTTTACGAGCCAATTTTTTCCGCTATATAAATTAATAACAGGTGCTTTTCAAATCGCAGGTATCATTGTGTTAGCTATCGCATTTTTCATGTTCTATAAGTTTAGTGAAATTTTATTCACTCCATCCCCCGAAAACGAATAAGAAAAAATTTGATACCAAAAAAGCTTTAAAATACGAAAAGATAAATCAGAAACTCTGTCGATAATCTAGAGATAAGGATATTTATTTTACCATTTGAAAATTATTATATTCTGTTTAGAAGATGAATTGTGTAAATAGAATTAAAGATAGATTTTGATGGATGGTAGATTGAGTTATGAAGAAGCTGAAGATTGTTGTCCTGCCTGGTGATGGAATTGGTCCCGAAGTTATTAGAGAAGCGATAAAAGTATTAAAAGTTGTAGAGGAGAAGATTTCAGTAGATTTTGAATTAATTGAGTTTCCATGTGGGGGGCAATATTGGTTAAAAACAGGAAAGAAGGAGGAATGGCCGCCAGAAGCATTTCCAACTTGTAAGAATGAGGCAGATGCTATTTTACTTGGAGCCATTGGATGGACATATCCCGATACAGGTGAGACGGTTCGGTATCCAGATGGAAGAATGGTCGGATTAGATACATTATTTGGATTGCGATTTGGACTTGACCTTTACGCAAATATTCGCCCAACTAAATTATATGAGGGGGTTCCACATAAAATTTCTGGGGAATTTCGACAAGTATGGGAGCCAAAGAATGTAGATTTTGTAATTATTCGGGAAAATACGGAGGGATTATATTGTGATACTCATGGAGGATTACATCGGGGGGGAATTACAGAGGTAGCTACCGATACACGACTGATTACGAAAAAAGGTGCAGAACGCGTTATTAGATTTGCCTTCGAATATTGTAAGCGTCGTAATAAAGGAGCTCCTAAAGATGGAAAACTCCGAGTAACTTGCGTTGATAAAAGTAATGTTACGGCGGGATGTGCGCTCTTCAGACATACATATCAAAACATAAAGAAAGAGTATCCAGATATAGAAGAGGATTATGCGTTCATTGATGCATTTACCCAATGGATTGTACGTACTCCAGAATGGTATGATGTGGCAGTTGTCCCGAATATGTTTGGTGATATTGCGACCGATTTAGCAGCAGTCCTTCAAGGCGGTATGGGAATGGCTGCATCAGGAAATGTTGGAGATCGTCATGGGATGTTTGAACCGATCCACGGTTCTGCCCCCCGCCATGCAGGGAAAAATGAAATAAATCCGATAGCGGCTATTCTTTCCGTTCAAATGATGTTAGATTGGTTATCGATGAAACATGGAAAAAAACTCAAAGAAGGTGCCACTTTAATTGAGCGCGCCATAGCTCTTCTTCTAAAAGAGGGGAAAGTTAAGACATATGACATTGGAGGAATATCAAAAACTAGTGAAATAGGCGACGCCATAGTTTCTATTATTAAAAATTTAGATTAGCAAAGATTTTACAATATAAATCCGCATTTAATGTTAAACAAAGAAAAAAATTCAAAAATATTATCGAACCTTTCTTTTTTATTGAAAAAGGATTATCAGAAGGAGAACAAGAGATTTTAACTTTTGATTCAGTTAAAAGTCTCTTATACTCCTCTGTAAGAGCCTTTTATGGCTCTTTACTGTAGTTTGAGTTCATGATGCTCAGTCTTCTTCTCTGTTTTATGCGCTTTTCGCCTTTTGAATTTTGGATGCAACTCCAGAAATTCTATATCCCTATTAAATTTTCACTGATCTCTTATTGAAAAGGATATAAAAATGTATCACTGATACATTTTCTTCAATATTCCTGTGAATTTTAGTGAAAAAATAGTAATCATATTATGGATAATAGACGAAGATTATAATTAAATTATTTTTTTAATATGCAGAGTGGTTAGATTCATTTGTCTAAAGGATTGTTAACTCCTTAAAAAAATTATTTAAGAAATTTGGGAATAGTTAATTGGATAAATTATTCAATTCGAGTTTATATTTAGCCACAATACGATTTAGACCGTTGATCATGGCTAGAACGCTTGACATCACGATATCTTCATGAGTTGCTCGCGCATCAACTAGGAATCCTCGCGGATCTTCGAGACGAACGCGGACATGACCTAGAGCATCAGTCCCTCCAGTTATTGCTTCCAAATTATATTCAGCAAGTTTGACTTCCCCAATTTTATTAAAGTATCTGGTGAAAGCTTTAGAGAGTGCGTTGCAAGCGGCATCAACAGGGCCGACCCCAATCGCGGACGCGATATGCTCGCTCCATTCATCCTCATGTTTAATTTTCAATCGGACCGTTGCCGTGGGGGTCACATTCATCCCACAGACGACCGTTAATTCTTCGAGTTCAATAGACTTCTCCATTTCGGGAATGGTGCCTAGGACTGCTTGGGCAATAGCAAGTAGGTCTTGATCGGTAATTTGTTTTCCTTTATCACCCAGCACCTTAATTCGATTCTTTATCTCTTGCAGTTGAATCCGATCAACCATAACGCCCAGTCGATTTAACTTACTTGCGATTGCATGCCCTCCTGAATGTTTTCCGACTCCTATTGATTGAAGAATGACATCATCAATTTCATCGGATCGGGGGATACCGATTAGATCTGGGCCAATTGGTTCATAAGTTCGAGGATTCATAATAACCGCATGGGCATGGATACCGCTTTCATGTCGAAATGCATTGCTACCGACGAGAGGAAAATTAACGGGAATACGCATATTGGTGATTTGTTCCAGGAGAATTGCAGTTTCATAGATGAATTTATATTTAATATTCGTTTGCACGCCGTATAATGCATAAAGGGACATAACAACTTCTTCCATCGAGGCATTTCCAGCTCGCTCGCCTATTCCTAGGATAGTTGTATGCGCTTGGCTTGCGCCTTGTTCAATTCCAGCTAATGTATTTGCAGTAGAGAGCCCAAAGTCATCATGACAATGACAGCTGATCCGAATATTTTTAGGCAGGGCGTCTCGTAATTTTCTAATAATGTAAGCGTATCCAGGAGGTGTAATGGTTCCGACGGTATCTGGTACATTGATGCGGGTTGCGCCTGCCTCTACTGCGGCTATATTCGCTTTAATGAGAAAATCAAGATCTGTCCTTGTGGCATCTTCTGCGGAAAACTCGATAATGTTGAAGTGTTCTTTGGCATATTCTATCTCATGAACGATTGCTGAAAGAACTTCTTCGCGGGTCATTTTCAGCTTGTCTTTCAAGTGCAGATCAGATGTTGCAATAAACACATGGATGGAATCCATATCGCACTCGATTACTTTGTCAATATCCTGCCGTGCAATCCGAGCTAAGCCAATTACTTCACAGTTTAATCCAAGTTTCGAAATCTTTTTACAGGCTTCATAATCACCTTTAGAAACTACAGGCATTCCAGCTTCAATGATATCTACGCCAAGCTTATCAAGCTGTTGAGCAATTGTAATTTTCTCTTGAAGGGTAAACGAGATTCCTGGAGTCTGTTCGCCATCTCGCAAAGTCGTATCGAAGATATAGACTCGGTCTGGGAGATTTAAATCCTTTCGCACGTCATCAATATGGGGACTTACGAATATTTTCTTACTTTCCGTCATAATTTACTTCACCTTTTCTAGATATATCGAGAAAGTCATCTCTCTTGGCTCTTTGTATAGAATTTGTCATAAAAGAGATTGACTTTTTTCGGTTTAATATGTGGACCGCTTGAAAAATAGAATTACAATATGCTTCATCAACTATAGCAGAGAACGCGATCCAACCTTTATCACCTTACTGGAAAAATTGAATTTTATACGTTATAAATCTTATTCATGTCAAGTCATACAAATTTAAATTGAAGGTTCTTTGAATAATCTTGACAAAGCACTTTTTAAAGAGCGGATTCCAATGAAATTGAAAGAAGATGAAAATTTTTGGGAATATTATAGATTTACAGGAGATTTTTTCGCTACTGATATGAAAAAGGATGCGAAAGAAAAATTTGGGGACTTTCTTGAAGCAGATATTTTTGCAGTTTTACGGGAATCTGAATCGGAGAATTTTCGGTATGGCTGGTTGGTTAGAAAAGCAGATGGGCACCCTTATCTAATCTGTTTTTTTGAACAATTCGAATATATGTTGATTTTAACCGCAAAAGTCGAGTTAATTTGATTTTTTAAATTAGAATGATATTAAATTTTGCTTAAATTTTGCCGATAGATTTTTTTCCCTCTTTTAGTACATAAAACAAAATTATTAAGATTTTATAATTTCAGGATTGGGATTTCATTGCAGGTAATAGATGGCGTAATTTTCGTTCCGGGTGTAGGTTTTAATTCGAATATTTATATTGTTGGAAAGGAAGAAATAGGGATTATTGATGCGGGTGCATCGCCGAATTATGTATCCCATGTTTTAGAAAAAATGCAAGAATTTAACCTCTCGAAGAATAATGTAAAGAAATTAATTTTAACGCATGTTCATCCAGATCATATAGGGGGAGTGCCTGGATTCGTACAGACTTTTGATCCAACCATTTATATGCATAAAGAGGATGCACGGGTACTTTATCAGCGATTTGCAGATAGAATGCGTTTGTTAGAAGGAGGAGAAACACTTACCATCGATATTTTCTCGTTTCAGGTAATTCATACGCCTGGTCATAGCCCTGGCGGAATCTGTTTGTATGAGCCTCGTAAAAAAATACTATTCTCTGGGGATACGGTGTTCAGTTATGGAAATATTGGACGTACAGATTTACGGGGGGGAAATCAGATGCTTTTAATCCGTTCCATTGAGAAACTTTTAAAATTAGATGTAGAATATCTCTGCCCTGGACACATGGGGGTGGTACGGGATGGCAATAGTCATATTAGGAATTCATATTCCTTTGCTAAAATGGTATTTTAAGAATTAATCAGTCATAGGTTTTCGTTCAATTTTTCCATTGGGTTCCAGTTCGTGGAAAATTTCAGCTTGAAATTTATAGATTTTGGTTTTTTCATCCATCCACATATCAGGGGGGAGTCCAGCCTTCCAGCAGGTCTGTTCAAGGAATTTTTGCGCATCCCATTTCCATTCAACGGCTACTTGAGGAAGTAAGAGCCCTTTACGCCAACCATGCTCAACAATTAATCCATCCCTACCCACCTCAATCTGTTTTGGATAATCCTTCACGGAATCAACTTTGATGAGGGTCGGAGGAGTTAAAATGCTCACCTCAATGACGATATTATCTAATTCCTTAGGAGTTACTGGAGAAAATCGGGGATCGTGCAAGGCAGCATCCACTGCCGAGTCGATAGTAGCATGGACTAACGGAAAATCAGGGTAGGGGCGTCCAATACATCCTCTTAGTTGTTTTCCTCCAGATGTTACCTTTTCTAAAGTCACAAATACGCCGGATTTCTGTTTCAATTTATCTGACGTTTCAGAAGGAATTTCTGGTTTTTTCCCCGTCTTTACGATAGTTTCAACCACTTTTCTCGCGAGTTTTACAAGATATTTGCCTTCTTCATCGGAATATACATACCCCATTTTATTCACCCATTTCTTAAATATGAGATCGGCATTTATATTTAAAGAGATTTTCGTTTCATTCACTAAATGGTGATTATGGCTTGAAAATCGATCATGAGGAACGAATACTTCGATGCCTTGAAGGCGAGATACTAGACCGCGTTCCTCACATGGAATTAGGATTTAATGCGTATCCTTCTGTAAAACTTACCTTTTATATGGATAGATTACCCGTCAAATTAAAGAATTGGGTCTTGAAATTCAGAATTTTTGAAAATATTATCCAATCGTCCAAAGAATATTTAGGTTTAGCCAAACCAACTCCAAAGACAATAGTGAGGAAAGTATTATGGCTCGATTCGCTCGCTAATAATTTTCTTTCCTTTCCTACCTCACTAGAATTTATGGATACTTTCATTCCATTCCTCTTTAGAATTCCAATCCGATTGGGAATCGATATGGTTCCTACAATGGGATATCCCTCATCAATTGTTAGGGGATGGATAGAGCGCACGGAAGAGAGATATTTCATCTCGGAGGATTGGAATCTCATTGATGTCGATGAATTAGGAGATATTCGTGTTAGAGCGCCCGTTTATGACCCAGAAAGGCAGATGAAAAAGATAATAGAAGCCTATCACAACGATCCAATTGATGATAAAGTGGAATATATAGGGAAGTTGCGAAAATCAGTAGAGGGGAAATTAGCATTGGCACCGTTATTTAATGGCATATTTGAATCGTGGCATACCATTTGGGGATTATCCAATATGCATCATTTTTTCAGAGCGTTTCACAGGGAATACAAAAAAGGACCACCATATGGTCGATATAAGAACTTCTTAAGGGAGAAATCGAAGTTTTATACGGAGTTTGTTAAGCGGTTAGCCGAACAAGAGATAAAATTTGTCGCGCTTGTGGAGGACGTATGCGAAGATAACGGTCCCTTCTTGAAGGCGGACCAGTACAGAAAATTTTATGTTCCAGAGATCAAAAGGATTGTGGATGCCGCCCATAAAGTAGGAATTAAAGTGCTATTTCATACGGATGGCAAATTTAAAATCGAAAATTCGGAGAAACCTTGGGAGTTTTTAGAGGCAATTTTATCGACAGGGATAGACATGTTGCATGGTTGTCAAGCCGATTGTAACAATTTAGAGGAATTAAAAACATATGTAGGAAATAAAGTTACTTTAGTAGGGGGACTTTCTTGTGTGGATATCCTTCAACACGCAAGATCAGCTAAAGAAATCTATCTTAAGGTAGGGCAGACATTAAAAACATTAAAGGAGGGGGGACATTACATTGTCGCGGCGGATAATGGATGGCATACAGGAGTAAAGATGGAAAATATCAGATGGTATCTTAAAGCTATCAGATATTATGGGAGATATTGATAAAATTATTGATTTTTCATCGGATAATTTTGAAAATTTGAATATTAGCGTCCGACCGTATGCATTTCAAAGAATTCGCGTCCTCGAATCAGATTAGTGATTTCTGCGGTAGATTTGATGATGAAGAATTCACCGTTACTTTTAGTGGCGATTGCTTCAGCAATTCGTCGATGGCGAGGACCACGCATTTTAGCATTTTCGGGCCAAAGAACGATAGTGTAGATACCAGCATCGCGTAATTCTTCACTAACGTCTTCAATTTCTTTTTCGAGTTGGTTGTAGTATTGGCTATTATGAAAAGCAGGTGGAGCGTTTTGACTGATGGGAACGTTTGCACCTCCATCGGTCAGCACAACAAGCACTGGAATAATATCTTTGTTTCGTTTTACTTCAATTTTTAGGATTTCGAGCCCTTTTTGGAGCCCACTTGCTAAAGGTGTCCAACTATCTGATTGAATGCATGACAATTTTTCTACTACAGCAGGAAGATTTACGGTTGGATGTTGAAGAACGACCGCTTCATATCCTTGGAAAACGATAAGCCCGACTTTGTCTCGATTTTGATAAGCATCATCATGAAGCGAAAGAATTACCTTTTTCATTTGTTTCAACATGCGAAACATAGACCCGCTAGCATCTAAAACAAAAACAATCGAAAGAGGAGCTTGATATTCGTAAATCTTTTCGCGGATATCCGATACATCAAGTTTTACGGCTAAATTATTTCGACCTGCTCGAATTTTTTGATATGGTGCTCCTGCACGAATGGTGGCATCGAAGGCAATGGAACTGGCTTTTTCTTTCGGAATTTTATAGGAAATATATTTTCCCTTTATAGCTGTGCCTTGTTTTCGAATTCTTTTTCCGAGGGTAGGGGTTCTCTTGCGAGCTACTACATTTTTTCGTCCAAGTTTAAAAACACTTGCCGCGTTAGCGATTTTATCTAGGTTATTAAGTGGTTCGCGCCACTTTTTAGGCTCATACGATTTATCAATCTTATCAGGTCGGCCATCCCAACCGAGAATATCGCCATCTTGTTCATTTGTGGGAATTTCCGTCTGTGATGATTCGTCATCTGTAGATTCATCGGGAGCTTGGTCGGATGGTAGAAAAGAGAGCGCCGCTTCGACTAAAGACTCTTCTGCATCGCTTTCATTTTTTTTTTATCAGATTCTTCAGATTCAGTGGATTCTTGGGGGGCAGATTCTTCGGCTGATTCTGACTCAATAGCTTCCATTGCTTTATCTAAAGCAGATTGAATTTGTTTCATAATGTCTTCTGGTTTTTGAATTGCGAGATTTCCCACCCGATGCATTAATGCTAACATTGCAGCCTTTTCGACATCTTCTTTATTGACGACGAGCCTTCCTGCAAGAGCTGCCAGAGCTTTAGCACAACGAAGAATAGTAATTTCTCCGCGATGGGTTTCAACTTGGAGTTCCATACATAACCTAACAATAAGTTCCATTAACTTTGGAGGAATGGTGACTTTATCTACGATTTCCTTAGCATTAGTAATGCGAGCTCGTAATTCTTCTTCAGCATCAGCAAATTTTTCCCGGAAAGTCGTAGGATCCATATCAAATTCATTAACCCGTTTCAGAATTTCCAAACGTTCATTAAAGTCATCGACCGTAACAACATCAACTGTCAATCCAAGACGATCGAGAATTTGAGGGCGCAATTCACCCTCTTCGGGATTCATACTTCCGACAAGGATAAATTTAGAGGGATGCGTAACCGAGATCCCTTCCCGTTCAATTGTATTAACCCCCATTGCAGCTGCATCTAGAAGATCATCAATTATATGATCGCTCAGGAGATTTATTTCATCTACATAAAGGATATTGCGATTTGCGGCTGCTAGAACGCCTGGTTCTAATGCCCGAATTCCTTCACGAATGGCACATTCGATATCTAGGGACCCCACAACGCGATCTTCTGTCACGCCCAGAGGAATTTCAACTACACGCATTTCGCGTTCTTCAATTTCTAATTCTTCACCATTGTCTAATTTTTCTTTACAAAGAGTACAAAGTGTTTCTTTATTATCAGGATCACAATTAAAGGGACATCCTTTGATAGTTTTCATTTTCGGCAGTAGTTTTGCAAGAGCGCGAACTGCAGTTGATTTTCCAGTACCGCGTTCCCCGCGAATTAATACGCCACCAATCAATGGGTTGATGACATTGAGAATTAAAGCCAATTTCATTTGGTCTTGCGCGACAATTGCTGAAAATGGAAATATTCTAGATCTTACAGTCACTTTACATTACCTTTGAATTTTTTACTGCTAATTTTTTGTGTGTTTTAATAATAATAGAAGGGAATATTAACTTGTCCTACATAAATAATAAATAAAAAAATTTTATAAATTTACGTGTAATGAATTCATGGAAAGTAAATTCTGAAAACCAGAATAGATTTCTAACCAAAGGGTTAACAGAGAGGAGTTTTAGATGAGCCCAGTAGAGTCAGAAAGTAATGGAATGAAATGTTTCAAATGTGGAAAATTGGCTAGTAATATCCATTTATGTAAGGTGGCTGTGGTCTCTCAAATCATTTGTGACGAATGCTGCCAAAAACTACTAAAAGAAAAAAAATGTAATCATAGGGAATGTGGCCATTACAGAATTCTTTAAGATTTTAGTTTTTTCAGAAGGAAAAATATCAAATCTTTTATTTTTGGATAACTATTGCACCAAAGGGACAGGCATCTACGCAGTTTAAGCATCCAATGCATTTCTCATAATCAAATTGAACTTCAAATTCCTCATCAATACTGATTGCACCAACGGGGCAGGTGGAATAACATGCACAACAATTGACGCAGGATGGTGTTTGTTTCTCGATTAATTTTCCCCGTTCGACTTTTACGCCTTCGGATTCAAAGGCAGCTCTAATTTCTTCGCAATGTTCATCTGGAACTTCAATTAAGAAAACCCCACCTTCTTCTTGAACATTTGCACGTAAGATATTAATGAGTACTTTATGTTTTAAGATTATTTTCGCGGTAATGGCTTCATTCACGATTTGTGCACCAAAATTTAATATTAATTTTTTCATTTTTCTGCATCCCAACCTCTTTAATGTTCGTGTATATCAAAATGGCGTAAAGTACTTTCGGCAGTTACAATTCCTATCACTTTTTTATGAGAATCAATCACCGGAAGGGCTGATATATCATGTTTGGTCATTTCGCGAGCTGAAAAATCAATTGGATCGTCCAATGATGCAGTATATACTTTAGTGGTCACTATTTCTGATAGATTTTCGACATTATGAGCAATAGCGCGTGTAACATCCCACGATGTAACAATGCCTTTTAATCTATTCTCTTCATCAACTACTACGATATGATTTGTAGAATGCTCAATCAGTTTTTTCGCCACATCATGAACCGTTTCTTTCAAAGTACAGGTAATGGCAGGCTTTACATAAGATCGAACGGTGGTTTTGGTCCTGACTTTCATAGGATTAAAGACGCGTGTGGTGGATAAACGTTCAACGGGAGAAGTAAGGAAAAATTCACCTTGTTGAATCCATTGTTTTAGAGTTTCGGCAATTTCTCTAGCCATTTTCAGACTTGATAAAGGACTTACGGGGACGCTTTTACCGTTCAGTTCAATTTCTCCCGATTTTAATTCAGCATAGGTAACAGAACGGAGGATAGGACGGTTTCTGGAGGGCACTCCGTAATCTAAAACATTAGTCGTGATATCCTCATCAGATATAGCCGTTTTACGGGCAAGCCCTTCGTTTAAAATAGGAATTGGGATTCCAAGTCCGACATATAAGGTAGTGCCATATTTTGTGAAGGCAGCCCCCCGTAAATATTGTGGATTCATTTGTTTCAGATCACCCTTTACCATTAAAGTTCCGAAACCATTCAGAGGACTATGTTGTGTTCCTTCACCGATAATGTACCCTATTCCACCTCCTAGGAAAATACGCGTACCGATTCCAATAGTTTCATAATCAGGGTCATTACATAATGGATTTAAACACCCAGCTCCAGAAAAGGTAACATTTCGGTAATTAGATAGTAATTTACCCATATATGTATAAATGGTTTCTTGGCGCCCATTTGTAGCAGCATTATATTTCTGATATCCATTGCGAGGATTACATAAAATTGCCTGGTTTATATCTTCTAATGTAATAACAGTTTCAATTTTTTTGAGGGGATAACAATCAGTGCCATATGCGGTTGCTTGCAGCTCGATAACTTTTCCAGAAATCAAATCTTCAATTACATGTCCCCCACCGTATTCAAAAGGCCTAGTTTTGCTCATTTTTGTTGCGCCGATATATACATCAACTGCGGCATTCCCATGATAGGCTTCTACGTTATTTAACCATACATTTTCCATTTTTATAGGCGGATCTGCATGACCAAAATTTAAAAATGCTCCAGAAGAACACATTGCTCCGAAGGTGCCAGTTGTAACGACATCGATATCTCTTGCTGCAGCTTCTTCACCTCTTTTCTCTACAATTTCTATCATTTCTTCCGCTGTGACGACAACGACATCACCTTTCTTTATTTTCTCATTGATTTCGGCGTAGGTCTTTTTGACCATGAGAATTTTCACCTCTATGAGAAAGTTTTAACTAAAAAATCTCTTTTTGCTTTATAAATATTACCTATAGTAAAGTTTTACAAGTGTGAAAATTACTCAGAGTAATACATTCGTATTTTAGAAAAATTCAATTAGACAAATTCAATGACGTCTTCCAGTCCTAATCTGAGTAGTGTTTCTTTTAGAGGAATTCCTTCTTTATCCCACCCACGCAATTTGTAGTAACAATCCAGAATTTGGTCATACTGAGCTCGATCAATAACTTTGCCTTTGAATGGACCTTGTGGCACAGGATCATTAAAAGTTCGTGGAGGAGGGTAGTCATCTTTTCGTTTGATACCAAAACGAATATTTATTACACGAGTAAGATTATAAATTGCTTCAGAGCGTTCCATTAATTGTTTAAAAGACGTTTCAACCCCTATAGCCGCAGAATAAAAATCAGCATAAATTTCTGGATTAATTCCAAATTCTATCCATGGAAAACGACAAGCTCCAAGGCAATCCATCAATGGTCGAAAGTGTTGATGAAATATAACGAGTTGAGCAATTTTTTTAAGGGAATTATTGAGATCCTTTTTATCTAATTCTTGATAAGCTACCCATGCGCGATTATGATGCGCTCCAATATCAGCGGTTCCATACGCTAATGACATACCCAATAATCCTCGAGTATCATAACCCGATTGTTCTAAACCTTTAACGTGCATTGCAAAATCCTTGCATTGTGGCCATTTTTTAATTACATTTAAAATACCATCTGCAATGATATTTCCAATTCCTTCTCGCTTGGTTATCAGCTTGAGTATAGCTTGAATGGCCTCTGCATTTCCCCAAGTTAGTTCAATTCCATTGAATTCTTCTTTTGAAATGATTTTACGTTCGTACATTTCCATTAATAAGCCAATGAGATTACCTGCAGAAATTGTATCAATTCCTAATTCATTACAGAGATTATTCAGCTCGACGAGTTCAGTGATATTTTTAATTGCAAGATTGGATCCTAACATAACAGCATTTTCATATTGGGGACGAATTCGAAGTCCCTTTTCAGTATTGGCGACACCCTCGCATGCAATATGGCAGTAGAGACAGGAGTGAGCATGCCAGTCCGTGTAAGTTTCTTCGAATTTGTTTCCATCAATTTCTAATACATGTTCAAATACAGCATCCCTAAAATTACGAACTGGAAGTATTCCAACTTCATTAACACCTTCAACTAATCCAAGTGTTCCTTGCCGTTGATAGATCTCAGCTATTTGATGTTCTCTAAGGTAGGTATTTGCATCTTTAAAGAGTTTTAGAAGGCGTTCCTTATTTGCAACGGGAATGGGCTGACTACCTTGGATGGCTATTGCTTTGATGTTTTTTGAGCCAAGCACAGCGCCTAAACCTGTGCGCCCTGCGAAACGATGCTCGGATTGTATTGTAGCAAATCTTACTAGATTTTCACCTGCAGGTCCAATTGTACACACTGCAAAACTTTGATCTCCTAAATCCTTCTTTATTTCGAACTCTGCTTGGACAGCTCCTTTGCTCCAATAAGAATCTGCGGATAAGAGCTCTACAGTTTTATCTTCAATTTTTAAAACAGAAGGTTGAGTAGCTTTACCTGTTAAAATGAGGAAATCATATCCTGCTTGTTTCAATTTTAATCCAATATGTCCCCCTATATTGGAATCTCCATAGATGCCCGTCGCGGGGGAAATACTAACAAAGGCAGTTTTTCCAGATCCAGGGACTAATAGCCCTGTTAGCGGTCCCGCAGCCATAATTAATAAATTCTCTGGACCTAATGGATTGAGACCATAGTAAGAACGATCCCAAATTAATCGCGCCCCAAAACCTCTGCCACCCACATATTTAAGGGCGAAATTTCTGTTTAGAGATCTAATTTTAATTTTTTCAGTTGTTAAATCGATCTCTAGAGTTTTACCAGCATAACCACCAAGAATCATTTATATGCCACGCAAATTATCCGAATTTTTTAATTTAAAGCGAGGATATTAATAATAAAAACCATTCTTGACTTGTTGAAGAAGGAGATCTATTTTAAGTTTTGCATTATGAAAAGTCTAGTTTATTCAAAAGGAGTTTAAAGAAGAATTTTTATCTGTTCATTCGTGGTAGAATGAATAGCTTTTTCGATATAATTTCGTATATTTTTCATTTTAATCAAAGTTTTTTCATAGTTGTCTTTC
>SUPS01000047.1 GCA_005191415.1 Candidatus Helarchaeota ASGARD archaeon Hel_GB_A | reverse complement strand
CTCTAAAGAATCTTGGTCTCAATCCAGAGTATAATAGAAATTCAGACATTACAATATTTAGAAGAAAAATTGCGGGAAATGGAATTTACTTAACAAATAAAGCTCTACTTTTTCATTCAATCATTTTATTAGAATATGATTATGAAACAATGATAAATGTCTTGAAATTTGAAAATGATGAATTAAAAAGAAAATACGCTGAACATATCAAGAAGAGTGTAACCACCCTAAGTTTAGAGCTTAAACAACAAGTAAATCCGAGAGATCTCGAGAATGAACTTATAAAGAGTATTCAATCTTTATGGAATAATTCTGTAACAGAAGATACACTTACTAATTCAGAAAAATTGTTAGCAAATAAATTTTTTCATGAGAAGTATAGAACGGATAATTGGAATTTACGATTTATTGATAGTAAAGGGATTTCGACCGCTTGTTTTCTGCCAGAAAATATAGATATTAACGATAAGGGACGGTAATAATTACGTTCTTGGTCATAAATTAGAAAAAGAGAAGAAAAAAATTGGTTAGACCCGGCGGGGGTCTGTCCGCGCCATCCTCGGTTTTCGATGACGCTTCATCCGGAACCAATTTGAATTTCTTTCTTGACGATTTCATTACCGTTCTCGTCAAGAATGATGAGATGTGCAGCACATGATAGTCAGCAATCAAAATTGCGGATTACCATCTCTAGCAAGTTGAGGACGCGTTCTTGAACTACATCCTCCGGAAGACCTGAGAGATCAACCATCTTTCAATTCTCCTTTCATTCATTTAATTATTCATTTTATTTTATCATTGGTTCAGGAAGGGTAATATCTTTCAAAATATTCTGTTCAAAGATTTGTTTTGCAACTTGCTTTAGAGTTTTTTCGATGCCTCCGATATTATTGTTAGTAGCCACGATTAAATTCGCCTTGGTGATAATGCCTTTGTCATCTGTCCAGTAGTTATGGATGAGGCTTCCTCGCGGGGCTTCAACCATACCGACACCATTACCTTCTTTGGGCTCAACATCGACTGTCTTAACATCTGTGCTTACGATTTCTGGGTCTTCCAGTAAGATCTTTATTTTTTCAACGGCTTGAATGGTTTCAATGATTCTTGCCCAGATATAACTAAAGACGAAGTGAGAAGGTCTTCCGCAAACTTTTCTAAATTCAGCTAATAGTTCCTTTGCCCAAGGTGTCTGCATATCTTCAGCAACATTTACGCGAGCAAGGCAGTTTGCTCTCCAAATACCTTCAGGATAGCCAGCAGGTCTGTAATAGACGTGAGTAGCCATACTATGGGGAGCAACATATTCTGCAGCGACTTGCATATAATCTTTTGGTTCTACTTCAGCAACAATTTTTCCTTCTGTGTCCATAATTCGCCAAAGACCATCCCAAATTGTGAGTTCTTTCTTGTCTTTCGTGACTAAGCCACAATAATAGGTCGGAACAGTTCCAATTTTAGTAATTACGTCCATATAGTCATTTACGAGCTTATTTCCTAAATCTACGATTACTTTTCCGATCTCAATTAACCGATCGAGACGTTTCAAGTATGCATCGCGTTCTTCTTCAAGAAGAGGTTTAGCAACTCCTCCAGGGATACAGGTTGTAGGATGAATTGCTTTTCCGCCAATTGTGGCACAAAGTTCCTGGCCGAATTTCATCGCTTCAATGGCTGCTTTTCCAACGTCTGGAAGTGCATTAATAATCGCAACGAGATTCCGCTTTTCGGGAGGGGCAAGTGGTCCAGCAAGTAGGTCGGGGAGTTGCAAGGCTGCAATGTGGATGACATGGCTGGAGAGCTGTTTTGCATTAATCAATAGTTCTCGGAGTTTCCAAGCAGGACGAGGAATTTTAACATCCCATGCTGCTTCAACGGCCTTTACAGAAGCCAGATGATGAGGAATAGGACAAATTCCACAAATCCGTGGGGCAATACGAGGAGCATGTTCTGCATTACGGCCTTCAAGAAACTTTTCAAAGAATCTGGTTGATGAAACATTAAATTGTACGTCTTCTACGGTGTTATTTGGACCAAGTTTCAATGTAACGGTACTGTGTCCTTCAAGTCTTGTTACAGGGTCTATTTTAATTGTTTTTGTCATTCATTTCACCTTTTCTTAATTTTTATAATCACAATTTTCACAACATATTCTTTTATTAGGGGATTAGAGGCTTTTCAGCTCTAAACCGTCGCCTTTTTTCGTGATATGGAATTTCATATTTAAACTATTGAAGTCTTCGCCCATCGCCAGCGCTAATAATTCTGTTAGGTAGATAATGGGTAATCCTCTTTGAGTATCTAATTGTTGAAAACAAGCAGGACAATTTACAACTATGCAATTAGCACCTGCTGCTTTGGCGCTTTCAATTTTCTGTTTTGCGATTTCAGTTCCTGTTTCTTTATTATAATAGCCAGCCCCATTGCCACAGCATAATTTTTCAAGTTCATAATCGACAATCGTAGCACCAGTTGCGGCGATAATATCACGCTGTTTTTGGGGTTTCCAGGGGTCATCGGATTTTAATATTTCAGAGGGGCGGGCGTAGTGGCAACCTGCATGTACCGCAACTTTTAGGTTAGATAACTGCTTGGTAATTGCTTCCTTGATCTTTGGTAGATTATCATGCAAAACATGTACAAAATGCTTTACGTTTATAGTGCCTTTGTATTCTTTGTTAATTTTTGCAAGAATCGCGTTAATTTTCTCTTTTTCTGCAGATTTTTCTTTTAATTCATGATTTACGACGGCTAGGGTTTGATAGCACCCATTACAGAGGGAAACAATATCTTTACCTTCATCTTCTGCGAGGCAAAGATTTCTCGCACCCATTGCTAGCCATGCTTCATGATCTATAGAATGAAATCCAACTGGTTCAGGACAGCAGGCAAAGGGAGCATCTGACGTTTGTATTCCTAATTTATCAAAAACTTTCCTTGCTGCAGCTTCGAGGAATGGTAAACGGTTGGGGATTGTACAACCTAAAAACAATTTCATTTCTGCCATTTTAATCACCTATTCTGCAGGTAAGACTTTATCCACACCTCTTTCTTTAAGGATAGTTTGAATTTCATCTAAGGGAGCTTCAGGCAAGCTTTTTAAGCCCATTTGTCCTCTTCGGCGTTCTATTGGACCAGACATGGGAATCGCTTTTCCATTTTCAAAAATGGTCTTTGCTTGCATTAGATAGGCGGCGGGAGCCTCACCAGATTTAACACTTAAGTTTCGTAAGACATAGAAGATATTTGTCAATTCGATATCGTTAGGACATACCTCATCGCACGTATCGCACGTCATACAAGCCCATAAGGCAGGGTTTTCCTTCTTTCCAAGAATATTACCTTTCATTCCTAGGAAAGAATGTAAAATCAGCTTTCGTGGATTGTAAACGTCTGAGCCCACTAATTTAGAAATAGGACAGTCATAAGTACAATGATTGCATTGATAACAATACATTAATCGGGCGCCTTGATGCATATCCATGATTTTTCTTCTAAATTCTACATCAACACTAACATCTATACCCATTTTTCACACCTAATCCTTTTTGATCTTGTTTGATATTTTTGTTCGGGCATAATTGGCTTTATAGAACACGCCAACTGGATCTGCCATGGTATTAATGAGATCATCAAGTGGACGATCACCAAGAATATCTTGGATTTTCGCAACGAACTTATCAGGATCATCTACAATTTCCTCCATGGGGGCATAACAACCAATACAGGGAGAATTCGCATTAGGACATTTTGCCCCACAACCTGCATTGGTCAAGAATCCAAGGCAAATATATCCTTGATTCAAGAAACAAGTCTTTTGATCTTTAACGCCACCTTCGTAATCGCGTTTGTAGCCGATGAGCTTTATGTTCCCATCATTGCGGTCACAATGGGCGCAAACATTTTGTAGGCCTGGTTTAAATGCATCACATTTCGTTAAAAGTACCGCTGCTGCCCCTACAATATCTTTAACGATATCTGGAAGCCCTTGAAAGACTGGTAAAAGTCCTGGACCAACAGCATCTGCGTTTAAAGCGTTAAGATCAACGGCGGGTGTATCACCAATCTTTTTAGTAGGTAATGGTTTTCCTTGTGCCGCAGCTTGAAGAACATCTGCTGATAAGTATACATGACCTAAATTGGGCAGTCTGAAATATAGAATAGCAAATTCAATTATTATCTTCGCAACGTCAGGGGTTACTTCTTTGATGCTAGCCGCAAGGTTTAGTAAATCTTTAGCCTCGGCTTCTGCAACCTTATTGGTTGGACCATATTCACCCATTACGGGACCTTTTTCAGCAGTCCATTTCAATCCGGGTGGGGCACCTGTTATACTTCCGAAGCAAGGCACACCCTTTTTCAATAAACATTCGGCACCTCGCATTTCGCAGACTTCACAAACATTTGTATCTAAGTATTTCTTATCCAGTAAAACTGGAACAAGTGCGAGGACAGCTGACTTGATATTTTCAGACGTCGGTGGGCAACCATAGAGGAATGCATCAAACTTAACGATATCTTTATTAGGGATAACTTTAGGTTCAAACTCCGGAAGATTTTCAGAGGGAACGGCAGATTCACCAACTATAGTATCAGCGGTAATGTATTTGCGCTTGGTTAATTCCTCGATTGAATAAAGATTTGCAAGACCTGCTATACCACCGTGTGTCGAGCAATCACCTAAGGCAATTAGTATTTTTGACTTTTTTCGCATCACTTTAAGAAGATGGGTATCATGGGTTGTCCTTATATGACCTTCTACGAATCCCACATCAATGTAACCATCAGGTAATCCTTCGAGTTGTTCGTGTTTGGTATCTACGACAGCTTGCCAGAAAACAATATCGAGTAAAGGCAAAACATCGAGCAATTCAAGATGCATGTCGACAAGGCTTTGATGACAGCCCCAACAAGAGGCTAATTGCAAAAAACCAACTTTAATTGCCAATTTTTCTTCACCTATAAAATTAATTTTAGTTTTTAAACAATTTAACGGGATTGTACCTTGTATAAAAAAATTTCTTATAGCCATCTTTTTAAGAGATCTCACCTCCTCCTCCAAAATTTAGCTTGATTTCTTGGTTTTCCTTAAAATTATAAATATAACACTTTTTTTATAGCCAATTTCTAATATTTTAATATGAATTAGTTACAGTTTGTAGCTACTTAATAGGGAAGATTTCCTTAGAAATTGTCGGTTTTCGGGAATTTTCTCGTTGTTTTATTAAGAATTCAGCTAGCTTTTAAAAATTATAAATAGTATTTTAGCATATTTAATTCAATCATGCAGGATTCTTTTTCTTCAATAGAAATTATTTTCATCTTCGAAAAATTGCAATTATTTTTGAATTTTAAAAAAAAATTTTATACCCCTTATTGTAACTGTAAATAGTTATTCGTAAGATAGTAGAATGTGAATTATTATAGGAATTAATCTTACCATGAATAATTTTGGAGGTAATCCAAAGTGGCATTGAAAATAAGTAGTGAATTCAGAAAAGAAATATCGAAACTCGGTGAAGGTTTTAGTATTAATTATTGTTATCAATGTGGAACCTGCTCAGGTGGCTGTCCTGCACTCAGATATACAAAAGTATACAATCCTCGGCGGATTATGGAAAATGTACTGCTCGGCTTTAAAGAAGACACCTTGAAAGATCCCGTATTATGGTTATGCACGATGTGCCACGCCTGTTTAGAGGCTTGCCCACAAGGCGTGAAAGTTAGTGAAATTTTAATAATTCTACGCAATTTAGCAACGCAAATAGGATCTTATCCAGAACATCTCAATGCAGAAGTTTCTGCTTTACTGGATTATGGGTTAATTAATCCAGGCAGTGGTGCAATACAGCGAAGGCGTCAACAATTAGGACTCCCCGAGGTTCCTCGACCAAAAGTAGACAATATAAAAAAAGTTGCAGATGAAACGGGATTTATTAAATTGACAGGCTATAAACCAAAGGAGGAGTGAAAAAAATGGCCGATTATGCGTTATTCTTAGGATGTAATATTCCAAATAGATTACCTCATTTAGAGCTTGCAGCACGCAAAGTCCTCCCAAAAATGGATATCAATCTCATAGATATTCCTGAGTTCGGCTGTTGTCCTGAGCCCATCGGAATTCAGGAACTCAGTCGTGATGCTTGGATGGCAATGGCAGCAATTAATCTATGTTTGGCAGAGGAAAAAGGATTGGATATTATTACTCTTTGCAACGGATGTTTTGAGACATTGCGCACAGTGAATACTGAATTGAAGAACGATGGACATCACAAAGAGAAAGTTAATAAGGTACTTTCCAAAATAGGGAAAGAATATAAGGGGACGCAAAATGTAAAACATGTCTTGGAAGTTTTATACAATGATATCGGAGTAGAAAAGATTAAGGCGAACGTTCAAAAGGAATTGAAAGGGATTAAAATTGCTGTTCATTATGGATGTCATGTCCTTCGACCAAGTGCGATTCTTAAAACAGATGACCCCTTTCAACCAAAATCACTCGATGAACTTGTTAATGCATTGGGCGCAGAGAGCATCCCGTATCTTCGGAAGATGCTTTGCTGTGGTACCGGAATTGAAGGTATTGATAAAGAAAATCAACTATGGATGGTACATGATAAATTGGTACAGGTTGAACGTATGAAAGCCGACTGCATGACGATGCTTTGTCCGCTCTGTTATATTCAGTATGAAATGGGGCAACTCCAACTAAAGAAAGAACCCTATAAGGCACAATTTAAAGTCCCAATAATGTATTACCCTGAATTACTTGGACTTGCTTTAGGAATGGATCCGAGTGAATTAGGGTTTAAATTGCACCGAGTAAAGGTAGATCCAGTCTTACAAAAGATTCAATAATTGCACTCTTTCTTTTTCTCTTTTTAGAAACTTTTTTGTTGAATGAAATTGGATTTTACTAATTTTGAAAGATTACTTTCCAATATTTGTAAGCCTCCAGCGCGTATTGCAGTAATGGGAATAGGAAATTATTTACGGGCGGATGATTTTTTAGGAGTAACTATCATCCAGAAGCTAAAAGAGAAAATAAAAAGTGATTCGGTTTTATTATTAGAGGCAGAAATTGCACCGACCGACTTTTTCCACACGATACAAGAGTGGAATCCCACTCATTTAATAATAATTGATGCCTCTGAATTGAAAGCAGAGCCTGGCACCTTGAAACTAATTAAGCGAGAACAGATGGCAACTTTTACACTTTCATCTCATAAAAAGGCATTAACACTTTTGATGGACCTTCTTTCCGTATATGTTCCCAATCTTGAAATAATAATTGTTGGGATTCAGCCTGAAACAATTGATTATAAAATCGGGCTCAGTCAACCCATTCAAAAAACAGTGGATAAACTTAGTGAAATGTTGGTTTCTTTCCTTTCCGACTTGTAACAATTATAACGCAAAGGACATTTAAGGTAGCTGTATAATTAAAAATCTCAAAAATTACATTTGATGATCGTATCAAAATAATGTTGGATTAATGTTGGATTGATAATGAAATGGGGATTTAAAAAATCAACCATTATCGGGCTGTTTATTGTCTTTTTTTTCGGAAGTTTTTTCATGACTTCTTGCAAAGGAGAGGGATCTCTTTCTTTAACATATTATGGTTTATCAAGTTGTTCTATTTGTCATGAAAAGTATGATTTGATTCAAAATTTCGTTTCACAGCACCCTGAGATTAATGCAACATATCTCTGGATTCCTGAAAATTTATCTTATTCAGAATATACTTCTCAATTAAATGAATTAGGGGAAAGTAGTCCTCCATCACCTCCTACATTGGTATTGAATCGTTCTAATGAGATTATTATTTTATATTCTCTTGACATAACGGAGGCGAATTTGGAGGCATGGCGATTAGGATATCCGCTTCAGCAGACAGAATATACCTTATGGATTGCCTTCATAACGGGATTGGTTTCTGGGGTCTCAGCATGCATGCTTTTACTTTTAAGTGTATTGGGGGCGAGTTTAACAATGGTTGAGTCCCGCGCAAAATATTTTATAATTTCTTTAGGATTAATTATTGGATTAATCTGTACCTATTTAATTGTCTCCTTTCTATTTCTTATTACAATTAATGCCTTAAGCGTTATAACCTATTTAAAATACATTTTTGGAGCAATACTACTTATCTTAGGCATCTGGCAAATTTTAGAATTTAAGAGCGAGGAAAGTATTGTATTCGGTACATCTAATCGAGTAAAATCGGTTTTGAGAGATTTTATCGAAAAAAGATCAGGACTTTATGCCTTCTTGGTGGGAATTATTTTTGCATTTATTAAAATTCCTTGTTTTGGAGGACCTTATTTGCAATTGCTTTTCTTTTCACAGAATAATCCTTTCTTAGGATTTCTAATTCTATTTTACTTTACAGGAATGCTCTTACCTATAGTATGTATTTTATTGGCAATTCGCATTGGCTTCCAATCAGAAAAAATTAATAAATTTCGTTTGGATTATCGGCCTTATCTCAGACTTTTGAGTGGGTGTTTCTTAATTACTTTAACGCTTTACCTTTTCTTGGATATCTATATTTCATTAGAGCTTATTCTTTGGGTAATCGTAGCGGAACTTCTTATTTTTGTATTAATAATGTGGATAAAAGCTAAGCGAGTGAAGGAAGCACATGATACCAATCTTAATCAATGAATAATAAAATTAAAAAATTAACCTATTCAGCCATAAATGGGCGAAATCCAATTTGGAGAATAGTTGTTTCTTTTGAAAAGGACGCCACGTCATAAATTTTTCGCCCATCAACTATAATAGGAGTTTTCATTAGGGTTTTGAAAACAGATGGGGAAAGGTTCTTGAATTCGTCCCATTCGGTAACAATAAAGCATACATCTGCATTTCGCAGGCAATCTTCTAAGGAGGAACTATAAGATATTTTCGTTCCAAGGATTTTTTGAGCCTCTTCAAGTGCAACGGGATCGTAGGCGCATATTTGGATATTTTTAAACTTTAATAAACGATTTATAATACGAAGTGAAGCGGCTTCTCGCATATCGGATGTGTTTGGCTTAAATGCTAGCCCTAAAATTGCAACTTTTTTGTGATCTAGCGATTTTAATTCTGAAAGAGCCATATTAATCAGAATTTGGGCTTGAAATTCATTTAATCGGAGAGTTGCTTCCAATAGAATTGGGGAATAATTACGTTTTTTAGCGAAAGAAATTAGGCCCTTCAAATCTTTTGGAAAACAGGATCCCCCAAAGCCTGCTCCAGCTCGTAGGAATTTTGGACTAATTCGGTAATCAAGGCCAATTCCTTGAGCTACATCCTTAACATCAATGCCCTCAATTAACTGACAAATATTCGCTATTTCATTGATAAAAGAGACTTTGGTAGCAAGAAAAGCATTATTGGCATATTTGATCATCTCAGCGGTCCGTGTATTAGTTTTTAATATAGGACCTCCAAAAGGTTTAAAGAACTGTTCGAGGAAATCTATAGATTTAGAATCAATTCCCCCTATCACAGTTCGATCGGGATGTAAAAAATCATCTACAGCACTACCTTCCTTGAGAAATTCCGGATTCATGCAAAGACCAAAATCTTTACCTGCTTTGAGCCCAGAATTTTTTTCTAATAGGGGAAGGATAAGACCATCAGTCGTCCCTGGAACGACCGTACTTTTAACAACGATAATTCGGTAACGATTATCCATTGATGAACCGATTTTTGTAGCCGCTTCTTGGATGTGAGTAAGATTCACCGCACCTTGCTCATCAGAAGGAGTTCCTACCGTAATGAAAACAAGATCTGAAGAAGGAATTGCTTCATTATAGTCAAGAGTGGCTAAAAACCGTTTAGTTTTTAGTGCTTTTTTCAGAAGATCATCTAGCTTTGGTTCAAAGAATGGAAGATATCCTTGATTTGCAGCATCAACGACTTCTGGGAGGGTATCAATTCCATAGACAAGATATCCTTTCGAGGCAAGACAAAGTGAAGTTACAAACCCAACATATCCAAGTCCTACTACAGAAATTGTCCTTTTCTCGGGGGAAGCCATAGTTTATCTCCATAGTAGAGAAATTATTCAGACTTTTCTAACTTTGTTTGGCAAATCGGACATTTTTCCCAGGCAGGATCGCAAGAATATCCACATTTAGGACATGGAATTAAACTTTGTTTTAAAGATTCTTCGTTAATAGTAAATTCAGCTTCAGTTATTTTTTGAAGATTCTCTGCCCCTGCTATTTGAGTGCCGCAAATTGGGCATGTTGCCCATAGGGGATTACATCCGTAGCTGCATTGAGGGCAAACGACTAAGTTTTTATCCTCATAAACATCCATGGCTTGGGGAGAGGAATCTACAGAGACTGGTGCAGGGTGCGAAGGGGCTTGGGATGAAATAGATTCCTCAGATGAAGTTGGTATTCGCATATCGGCGTTTATTGAATCTAAAGGTACTTCTGTTTGTCGTGAAGAATCGGGCAATCGAGGGGGTTCGGTGGGTGGTAAATTCTTTTCAGTGGAGGATTTGTCGGGGGTTTCTTTTTGAGGGATAGAAGGGCGTTGTGTAGTTGGAGTTCGTCTTGATTCGGTAGAAGGGGGCGTGGGTACTGGAGAACTTGAAGTGCCAGATTCTAATTTTTCTTCTTTTTGTTCAGGTTTTGATTCAGTTATAGGTGCGCCACATGATGAACAAAATACATCCTCGGTCTTCTCCGATTCAGTTAAATTCCCACACATTTTACAAATATAAATTCGCACTGAACTTTCCTTCATTACTTTTTATAACTAATTAGGATATTGAAGAATTTAAAATCATTCGACAATTTATAATATCTAAGAAAAATAAGTTGCTACCTTGGAAAAATAAGTTGGTAAAGTTCAAAAAGTCTTATTGTTTGGTGGTAAATTCGTGAGTTATCAAAAAATAAAGGCGATTTTAGCACATGCCAAGGAATCTGATTCATTACAAGAGCTAATAAAGGCATTAGGTAAAGACCCAGCCTTTTTTTATGGAAAATCTATGAAGCCATTGATCCGGCGTCAAAGGAAACAATATCTTGATAAATGTGTGAAATTGGGGTTATTAGATAGGAATTATCAATTGACAAGTTTGGGTAATGAAGCTCTAAATAATTTTGATGAGGTATTATCGCAAATAATTTTTGATTTAGAGATAAATGGAAAGAAATTTAAAGATATCCTCCTGAAAACATTAGCAAATATTGATATTCCAACTGTTGAGCGTATTAAAGAGAAAATGGAAGAGTATTCCGTTGAAATTCCAATTCAGCAACTACGAAATTACCTGAATATTTTGGCAAAATGTGGGGTTCTTCAAAAGAACCGAAAATATACCTATACGCTCGCAAAATTAAATGTGAAGGATTTTGAGGCAATTTTGAAGCAAGAATTTAAAGAAATGGAGAAAGATCCTACTGGAACTATTTGGTTTGAAGATTTTAAAGAAAAAATCCAGAAGAAATATCTTTTAACAGCTGAACAATTTGATGAATTATTTTCTGAGTTGAAGCGAAAGAGACCAGGCTTGATAAGCTTACAACGTTCTCGAACTAAATCCTGGTTACGAATAAGAGAGGTTTAAGATGATAGATTATTTCACAACAAAGATCCGCGATCTACATTTATTAAAACGCGGAGAACCAATTGGCGCATTCGAAAAAATATTGGTAGATCGCCTGATTGATGGAAAACATGTGATAGAGAAGAATTATAAGAAAGTCCGAATTAGTGAGATGTTTAAAAATGACATAAATAACGTATTTTTACTCCGGTTTTCAATAGTACGACCGATTATTGGTACGTTTGGAAGCGGAAAATCAATGACTTTAAAACAAGCAGCAATGATCATTGAAAAATATGTAAAAAATGCGTGTATTGCGTTTGTAGAATTAACAAAATATGGAGGAGAGCAGCCTCATATCATAATCACACGTGTTTATAAAGAGATTATTGAAAGTATAGCAGAGAAATTAAGAGAATGTTTATCGCAAGATATAGAAACGATAAAAGGGTTGCCTCAAAAACGATTGCGGGATGGATTACTTAACTTAATAAGTAAGGATATAGAAAAATTCCAAAAAGGAAAAATGATCCTAATGGGAGAACTGGATGGATACGGAGAATTATCACAGGCTGAAGCATTAAATATGCTGGAAGAGATCATAAGATTAACTGGAAAGAATAATTACATTGTTACGCTACTTTTCGATGAATTAGAGAGATTTATGACGGTGAGCGATGATAAAACTAAACAGGCATTTATAGGTACCTATTTACGAGCAATTACCGATAAGACAGTTGGTCGCGAATCACCCAAAATTTATGTAATTTTTACTTGTGAGAAAGAAAAATTTGAAGAGATACCTCTTATTGTTCCAGAAGTCGATAGAACTATACGGGAATACATCCTTTATCTTAATGAATTTTCGGAGGATGAATTTTTTGAAGTTGCGGAAAAAATCTATAAGCATTTACTAGTTCCCTTCCAATACCTCTTTGATATCGAACCACCTACGCCAGGCTTGTGTGCAATGTTGATTAGAGATATCGAAAATTACACACCCTCCGAATTAGTTACCAGACTTGCAAGTTATTACATTAAGAATTATAATCTAGATGCAACTTACCTTTTAAGCATTGAAAAGGCATATAAAAAACTAGCTTTAAAGAAATTTAAAGAAATTCTCATAACACGAGGCTATGACCCCGCAAATATTAAGCACTTTGTAAAATATCTTGATTTTTCATGGGATGGAATTGCTTGGAATACAAACAAAAAAAAGAATAAAAATCCAGAATCCATTACGGTTGGGCAATTCACAATTTTGAATGTTACAGAAGAATATGTAGCAGATTATTTAAATCAAATTCAATATCTTGAAAGAAATGAGAGACAAAAGAAAAAGGATAGTTTGATTCATGCAATATTAATTGCACCTGGCTTCAGCGAGGGGGTCGAATTATTTTGCGCGCAGAATGGGATTGAATGTGTTAAATTCTCTGAAAAACCGAAAAAATTGGAGGAATGGGAAGGGATCGTATCATCAAAACAAGTTACGATCCCTGAACCAGAAAAAATTGCAGGTACATTATCTACCAGCAAACAAGAAAAAATAAAACAATTAGAGCAGATATTAAAATCATTAACTGCTACAAAAATACGCGAAATTGCAAAATCTTTTCATATTGAGAAAATCTATGGCGTAAAAAAATCCGTCTTAATCCAGCGAATCTTAAAAGAATTACCAGAAAATATTGAAAGAGAAATTCGGAATTTAACATAAGTAAATTGCTGGTTTGGACAAGTAATGATATTAGGAGTTTATATTTTTATTAAACGGGGACGGAAACTTAGCTTTCGCCGTGAATTACAACCACTCGATGAATCAACTCGTGAAGAAATCGATAAAACGTTAATTAAAATAGTCAATAAATTTGATACATATGAAGAGGGTTTTTATCGAGTTCATTTAGATCATGATAGAAAAATGTTATTTTCAGTGTATGGGGATGTACTTTCAATTATACTCCTCCAAAAAGAACCTATTCCAGGGGCAAAAACACTTACTCAGGAATTGATAGATGCAAATGATGCACTTTTTGCGAGTATTGTGTTTAATCAGCCATTACTCACCGAATTACTTCAAGAAGAGGCTGGGGAAGAGAAATTTTCCTTTTATAGTCAACAATTACCAAGTGAAAAGACACAAGTCTTACAGAAATCATCAATAATTCCGAAAAAGAAAATCAAGACGGAAACCCAACAATACATACGTAACCTGGATAATATTATTGGTGATGTAAATCAAAATTTAAGTAACATTATAAGAGAGACCAAATTTGTATCGGAGAAAAAACAACTTACAATTCAAGAAGTATTTTCAAAATTTACAGAACTTACGTTCCGCTATGCAAGAATGTATCTAATGGAAAATTTAATTCGTGATCTTATTGAAGATCATGCAGGCCGCCCCATTACAGAAATTAGAATGGGTGTGAATGATTTTCTTTTTTACTTTCGGAAAGCGATTCTTGTACAACGAGAACGCCCCGAAATTAAATATTTTCTTAAGATCATGGACGGCCACAAGATTGGAATTAGAATTAAAGATCGAACTTCTTTTACGGTTCATTTTACAGGAGATAAAATTAAAATTTATGATGAAATTTCAAAGGAAAATCCCCTAGTATCCATTGGATCTGTAGATTTAGTTATTAATTTAATTTTAGGTAGAGTAGAACCATTAAAAGTGGCACTTTCAAAAACTGTTCGGGCGACTCAATTACATAAGATTGTAGAATGGGCGGCACCTTTCGCTGCAATTCTTATTCGAATTTATGAAAATCGATTTGATGATAAAGATTATTCTATCAAACGATTAACTTTAGAAGGATTAGCCCAGTTAGTTGAAGCTTTATTCATTGCTAATTTAGAAACTAATCCACAAAAACGTGCATGGATTCAAGGTATCCATAAAAGAATTTTACTTCATGTCATCGATAAAGGGATGCTTACACTTATCGTGAACGGTGAAAAAATTAGCGTAAAAGTAGGAAAAACAACTAAAGAGCCCGATGTTATTATTCAAGGGTATTTAGAAGATATTTGCCTTTATGCTAATGGAGAAGTAAGTTTTATTCATGCTCTACGGAAGATAAAACTATTAAAAGGAATTTCTATGCATCCAATTGATATAATAAAAGGAAAGACTTTCACTCAATTAAGCGAACTCTTTGCACTTTGGCGAATTTCTCGAATTTAATTTAAAATAAAAAATAAATCTAAAAAAATTAGGGAAGGAGAATCCAGATTATTTTATATCATTTTAAATAATTGGCGCAAAGATATACTTAGGATATATTGCTGAATTTGTCGTGTACCGCCTACAATTTCCTGAATTCGCGATACACCCAAGTAGTCATGCATTAAGGTATTATCGCAAACACCTGCGCCTCCCATCAGGTTGGCTATCTCATAACAAACGCGTTCTGCGAGAATAGCTGCTTGATATTTCATTTGAGAGGCACTTGCAACCATAACTTGATTGATACCTTTAGGAATCTTGCCTTCGAATTTGATGTACTTTCGGTCATACTCTCGCGAAAATGCTAGTACAGCAAGGGTCATATTGGTGGTTTGGGACCATAAGTCGGCGAGTAGATGACCTACCCCTTGGAACCTCAGGATAGGTTGATTGAATTGCTTCCTCATATTTGCATAGATAACTCCATGCGCTAGAGCACCCCAACACTGTGCACAATTTAGAATGGCGATTCCGATGCGTTCGGGAACTAATCCTTCAAAAAGATATTCGCGACCTTTTCCAATTCCACCAAGTACATATTCTTTTGGAACCCGTAAGTCTTTCAGTTCTTCTTTTCCGATCCAAAGTTTTGGAACCCATGGAATGCCAACACGCTCGCAATTCCAGCCATCCCAGGATGTGTTCACTAAGAATTGACCCATTTTTTCCCAGTTGTTTTTCTCCGCTGTAGCATATACTACGGCCCATTTCGATCGTGGTGCATTTGTATTGAAGATTTTAGTACCATTGATCGTAAAACTTCCATCTTCGTTTTCAACGCATTCAGTTAACATATGAGTAGCATCTGATCCCCGTTCTGGTTCAGTAATTAAAATACAGCCTGGGGCTTTCCCAGTTACGAGATCTTTAAGGGCTTCTAATCGAACTTCAACGCCATCATGATGTTCATAAAGTGGATTAATTGCAAGTACCGAAGCCCCCATTCCCATATTAAACTGCGGATCAAACATATCCACCGCGAAAGCTCGCATCATTTCCGCAGTTAAACCCCAATTCTCACCATAATCAATTCCAATCATTTCAAAATTGTGACCTCGGGTCACATAGCCTTTTTCTCCAAAATAGGGGATCCACTCATAGACATCCTCGTCGAATCCATGCGTCACCTTGTGTTCCTTCTCGAATTTTAGGCAAAATTTCTGAACTTCTCGTAAAAAATTAAATTCCTTTTCGGTTAAGATTGATTGAAGATTATTATTTAGGAAACTATATCGGTTTTTCAACTTTAATTTCTTTAATATTTCATCACTCAACACTTGCGTCGTGAACTTTGGCAATGCCATCACCTATGAATTAATTGACTAGTTGAGAGACAATATGATAAAAATTTTTTAAAAGTTGTCATAGAGAAAAGAAAATTTTAAAATTCCCAAAAATGGAGAAAAAAAGCTATTTTGCACGATATCGAATAATTTTACGTGCAATATCTTCAAAAAATTTTTCTACATTCTCTCCAGTTTTCGCTGAAGATTTGAAAAATGTAGAATGCTTTTGTTTTTTAAGAAATTTTTTAATCTCTTTATCTTTTACTCTACAAAGATCAGTTAAATCATTTTTATTCCCTACGATAATGAATGGTGTTT
The DNA here is from genome assembly GCA_005191415.1 of Candidatus Helarchaeota ASGARD archaeon Hel_GB_A. Lineage (GTDB taxonomy): Archaea > Asgardarchaeota > Lokiarchaeia > Helarchaeales > HEL-GB-A > HEL-GB-A. The sequence goes on along the minus strand of SUPS01000047.1, from coordinate 3,522 downwards.
CTTTACCTGTAATATCATGCACCTTTTGAACCCATTCTTCTAGTGAAAGAAAGGTGGTAGGTCTAGTTAAATCGAATACAAGTATAGCGCCATCTGCACCTTTAAGATAAATATGTAGTTTCGCTTTCCAGCTCTCTTGCCCCCCAATATCCCATATAATTAGTCGTGTGGTGCCATATAATTCTAAATCTTTTACTAAAAAATTTACACCTAGTGTAGGAGTATAATTTTCATTAAAAGTATTATCAATATATCTCAAAATAAGACTAGTCTTACCTACAGCTTCGTCTCCGACCAATACCACCTTAAATCTAAATCTCATTCCCATGATTGATAAATTAGGGAATTAAGATTTAAAAAATTAATCCAACAAGAAAAAAGAATTTAGACAAATTGGAAAATTTTGAGATAATCAATATAGATGCTTGTATTATAGTCTATATTCTGATAAATATGTGTGAAAACGGTACCATAGTCATATACCGCATTGTCGACCCAAAAATGAAAAGCCATTGTAGCTGTGGGTATTAAAGTGGAGTTGAAACTTACCAAATTATTATCCACATAAAAGAAAACACCTGAAGAATTCCAATCAATTTGATAAATATGTCATTGCAATAGATCGATACCTAGAAGTTGTACCGCAGAAAATGCCCCTCCTGCGAGTTGGATAAAAGCATAGAAACCATTATAGGGATAGGTAGCATTGCCTTCCATATACATGAACCAGATCAGCTCACTTTGGGCAACTATTATTCAAAAAATGCTGTCCTGTTCCATCATGCCTCCAATACCACGCAGCACTTTCTGAGGTGAATTCATCATACAAAAGCAGTTCTAATCTATGTTGATGAGTGTCATAAAGAAGTAAGATGGATAAAGAAAGAGCACCAAGAAGAATAATTACGGAAATTATGATGATTTTACGATTCATTAGAACAATCCGACCTTTGAGGCTGATTATTTTCAGGGATTCTAATAGTTAATCAATTTCTACATAGTTCATAAAAAATAAGAAGAAATTGTTGGTGAATAGATTTCTTCATCAGCCATGCATGTATTTAATCCCTGTACCACCTTTTGGAAACATAAAGGAAATAGCATTATAGTCACAAATACTTTCGCAGGCAGCACATTCCATACAACGATCTTTATAATCACTCGCGAGAATCGATTTGCCTTTTTCCAATCGCCAGAGATTAGCAGGGCAAATTAAGACACATTTTCCACATCCAGTGCAATTATCAACGTTATGGGAAATGAAATCGCCCGTATCGCCTTCTCTAATATTCAATTCTTTGAGATTAATCTTTTCTTCCATTTCACATACCTCTTTCTCTTATTTTTTCTTTTTTTTCGGTTTTGTAAATTGTTTCATCATTTGCTGTACCGTTTTCATATCGCTCAAAGGTTGTTTGAAAGCTTTCCCGAAGAGAGGTAGCATATATCGGATGACAAAAGGAGCAATAACTTCTGCTTGATCTATTAATAATTCTTGGAATCGCCGAAAATAGGTAATGTGGGCCTCACCTGTAGTGAAAATGGCATAATTATCATTCATTAATTGGGAAAACCATGCCATATTTTGTGGGGCAAAGGGGAGATTTGCCCAGAACTCTTGTAATTCAGGACCAGCTTCGAATTCAACTCCAATTTCTGATTCTTTCCATGCATCTTCATATTGTTTTAAGAAAACTTTAGAGGTATCATTGGCATCAATAGCTTTTTTAGCGATTTGGGCGGCAATTTGCCCAGAATACATAGCATACCAAATACCCTCTGCTTCGAGAGGACAGGGAAACCCTGCAGCATCTCCAATTAACATCACATTATCTGTATAGGTTTTACCAGGATATTTTAACCATGGTAAGAGATGTGCGTGAAATTCACGGAATTTCGCTTTTGTTAGTTTAATTAATTTTCTAACGCCTTCAACTTTCAATGCCGTTTCCAAATGAGTGCGAGGATTCTTATCCCAGTTAGATAACCAATCACCGAGTCCTAAATGAAATCCATCTGCTTTGAAAAATTGATATGCGCCTGGAAACCCTCCACCGAGCCAAGTATGAATGGCGTTATCGCCAATAATGTCATCAACAAGTTGTTTAGATTCGCATTTAAAGTCATAACTTACTACTAATGTAACTTCATCTTTCTGCCATTTCGCGCGAATACCTGCCCGTTTGGCAACAATACTCCAGGCACCATCGGCACCGATAATAATTTTCCCTTTTATACGTTCGTCTTTATCGGTAATAACTCCATCGACTTTTCCTTTATCATTTCGAGATAAATCCACAACAGTCGTAGAAGTTTGGAGCTCAGCTCCCGCTTCTTCCGCGAGTTTAGCAAGCCAGGGATCGAATTCGCTCCGATATAAATTGACAGTAAAAAATTCTTTGGCTTCTTTGTAAGTATTTAATCGTTTACTTGGAGTTTGAGAAAAAGCAAATTCTTCACGAAGATTTTCATCTACAAAGTGGGATGTATGTATCCTACAGGTTCGTTGAGAAGGAACATCTAAATCCTTCATAAATTCAAAATCACGCCATAATTTTGGAGATAAAGCACAACCACTGGCATTTTTAGCACCAGGATAACTTCCACGTTCAAGAATCAAAGCTTTCAGCCCTGCTTCAGCTGCAGTTTTGCCACAGACACTTCCACCTGGACCAGCACCAACTATAATCACATCATACAATCTTTAATCTCTCCTTTTTTTCTAATTAGTAATGCCATACAATACTATTTTCACCATAAGTATTTTTTCTTATTTTCTAGTATTATTTAACTAATGGAAAATATTTTGAATTTTTAAAAATTTCATTAAGGACTATTTAAAAATCGAATTTTTCATATTTGGTTTAAAAAATTAATTATTTTTTCATACAATTTCGAGAGGGGGTGGGCATTAGATTCGTGATGCTGAAGGGATCCCCATAAGCTCTCCGATTCTCTCACGAGAAATTGGTATAACATAGGACCTTTTTGACATAATTCATCACGGTACGTTTCATCGAACAGAAGGGTGATGGTAATTGGAAGCTCTCTCGATGATGATTTCTTCTCGTTTATTTCATTAAAACCAGAAAAATGAATAAAACCAATAGAATTGATATCGGGAAAAGGTAAAATACTAAAACAAGTTAGATCACGAGGCGATTTTTCACGATATGATCTATCGCCGACTAAAATAGAGAATGATTTTACTGCAGAATTATGTATTTGCTGCAATGTAGCAAAATTTGGGTACCATATCTTTGGATGTGGTCCTCGTTCGTCTATAATTGAAATAATGATTCCATTTAGTGGCAACTTCTGTGACATATAATTCCCAAGGAGATTTGTAATCTAATTGATAATTAGGACATGGTGAAATTAAACTTTTAATGAATTCTCGTAATTCAAATTAAAAAAGAATAATGATTTCATTCGGAAAACCGAAAGATTTTAATTAATTAATTTGAAATCATACAAAAGAATACAAATGGATATAATAAATACAACAACTAAAAACAAAAT
>SUPS01000289.1 GCA_005191415.1 Candidatus Helarchaeota ASGARD archaeon Hel_GB_A | reverse complement strand
AAAAGGAAGAAAAATAAAGCAAATTGTTAGGATCATTTTCAAAATATTTTTTTATTATGATAACTTTTAAAATAATATGGAATTCTCATTTGATAAAATCGCCAATGTCTTATATATCCGATTTTCTTATGATGAAATATCAGATACAGAAGAAATAGAGGATGGAATAATTATAGATTATAATGCAAATGGAAAAATAATTGGTATTGAAATTTTAAATTATCGAGAAAGAGGTATTAATCTCAATGAACTAGTTCAGTTGAGTGAAGATGAAATAGTACCAGTGATAATTCAATGGCAATAACTTTCTCAAAACATTCTCTTCAACAAATTAAACTCCGTAAAATAACAAAAAACGAAGTTCTTAAGGTTCTGAATAATCCTGATGAAATACTCCGAGATAAATTCGGAAATAAAGTTGCACAAAAAATAATTGGAAATTTTCTATTAAGAGTCTTTTATCTAGAGGAGAAGGATAAAATAACAATAATAACAGCTTATAAAACTTCAAAGCTTAAAAAATATTTAAAAAATAAATAATTTGACTCCAAATAGAATGTTAGAAAATTTCCGAAATATTTCTGAGATTAATTTAATTGAGCTATGTTCTATATAATATCAAAAAGATAATAAATATTAATATTTTTATTGGTAAATTTAATGCTAAAATAGTTTTTCTTGTCGATTTCGCATTGCGGCGGCCCAAAGTTTATTTTCTAAATCAGATACGTCCCGAACTTTTGCTAGAGAAATGGCTTCGTTGGGGCAATTTGATGCGCAAAGACCACAGCCAATGCAAATTTCTTCCCTGATAATAATACGAGCATCTGAAAGATCTTCTTGCGAGCCATACTTAATAAAGATCGCATTAACAGGGCAAATTTTTACACATTTCTTACATTTAACACAAATGGAATCATCAACTTGTGGAAGGAAGTTAGATTTTGCCACAGCTCCTTTTATGAATTTATATTTATTATAGAGAGAGAGAAATCCACAGCAACAGGGGCAACAATTGCAAATAAATGTGTGCTTTGCAGATTGATTATTGGCAATATGAACTAATCCTGCTTTTTCGGATTTTTCAAGAATTTCTAATGCTTCTTCTATCGTAATTTTACGCCCAATTCCAACGCGATCAACGTACTCTGCTACAGAATTAAGATTGATACAAACTTCAATAGGGCGATCACAAGCATCGCCTAGAATTCCATGATAGGTTCGGCAAGAGCATGGCATGACGGCAATAGACCAGGAGTTCTCGAGTATTTGCCGGACATCCTCGAATAAGAGAATTTGGCTCTGTCCTGGTTCAACAGATTGATCTAATTTGATTATCTTCTCACCTTTAATTGTAGGAACAACGCGTGATATTTCGTAATTAGAAGCGAAATCGGAGAAAACTTCAGTTTCGAGTTGGTGAAAGATTTTAGCCCCCTCTCGTTTAATATCAGGACTCACGAATTTACTCGAAAAAAACCATTCAAACAATCCCGGAAATAAAGGTGGAATTGCATAGTAAAGTTTGTTATTGTCCTTTTTATTCACATAATTGAAGAGTAGCCCCTTCTTTTCTAATCGGGTAAAAATTTCCCGAATTTTTTCTTCAGGTAATTTAGTCTTCTTCGCCATTTTTTCAACAGACATCGAATCCATCATAGGCGTTTTAAATTTTGAAAGTACAAAGGCTTCTTCTGGCGAAAACCAAAACTTCAATAATTTCAAGCTTTCCTTAATTTTCGGCATAAACAAAGTATCCCGAATTTTCCGATAATAGCTCTCTATCTCATCTTGAGACATTTTAACCACTTCATTCAAATATTAAATAAAAGAGGATAAAAAGCCATTTAAATAATTCTCATCCCAGAAAATCTATTGAAATCAAGTAAAATTAACTAAAATTGACTTAATTGACTATATGAAATGAAGAAATTAAAACAGGAAGCTAAATTATGGCAATATAGTTAATGAGATAAAAAAAAAGAAATATAAAAATTAATATTTTGTCATTTCCATCAAACGTTCGTCTTCTTTTACCCAATCTGGGTACCAACGATAGTATTCTTTTGGATATGCTTTCCGAAGACCTTCATAGTTAGCTTTGGCAAGCAGTATTTTTTGTGTTCGTGGATGACGAAGAGTTACGATTAGTTTGTCTTTTTCTAATTCCTCAAGGACTTCATTAATTGCTTTTTTCTTGCCCTTAATGGTCCGCCTTATGTCATCGGGTGTCATATAAAGGCCAGGATTACATTTATAATCTTCTGCTAAAATCTTTAAGATGTTTTCTTTATTAACTTCTTTACCTTCCCAAGGAGAGGGTTCACTTGTGATTATGGGAACGCCGATATCCGGGTGAATTTTGAAGCGGAATTTCAGGTCTAAAAATCCTTTTTTCATAAGAGTCATTCGGTAGATAATCATCTTTTGGACTTCAGTGGTTCCTGCGACAATTTCACCAATTTTGGATTCTCTAACTAAACGTTCAATTGGATAGAACCGTGTTAATCCATCGCCTCCGGCCATTTGAACAGCTTGTAGTCCTGTATCGCGTGCAGCTTCAGTATTATAAAGTTTAGCAATTGAAGCCCAAGTCCCAGTTTCAAATTCTGTTAATTTCAGCTCCTTGCTATGATCCAACAGATATGCGGAGTGATAAGTCACAAGTCGGGCAATATTATAGCGGGTAACAATATCGGCAAAATCAAATTGCAGATTAGTGAATCTATTTACTTGGGTATTGAACTGGACGCGCCGTTCCATGTAGTGAGCCAACATTTTTAGAATATCTGCAAGTCCTCCGCCTACAACAGCTGCTCCAATAAGGCGTTCAAAGTTTAAGCCGCTCATCATAACTTGCCATCCTTGTCCTACTCCGCCTACGCGGTTTGCGTCTGAAACCTCAACGTTATCGAAATCAAGATAGCCATTAGGGACATTATCGAACCCAATAAGAGAATTAATTTTCTCCAATGTAAATCCTTTAGTGCCCTTATCGATTACAAATGCCGTAATATGCCGATATTGGCGTCTATCTTCAGGATCATCGCTTGTTTTGCAATATACAAAATAGCGTCCTGCCGCTGCGGCACCTGTGATGAAACGTTTCTTTCCATTGATGATCCACTTGTCACCTTCTTTCCTTGCAGTAGTGAAGACATTTGCAGCATCTGACCCTGCAAAAGGTTCAGTTATACAGACCGCTCCTAAGACTTTCCCTTCAGCAATTTGCCGAAGATACTTCTCTTTTTGTTCATCTGTTCCGAAGACTATTAATTGATGAAGGCCTCCCAACATTGACACTACAAATACATGTCCAACTGCATAAAGGCGTCCCAGACCTTCCGCAACGATGCAACATCCCGTGGCACCTAAATCTAGACCACCATACTCTTTTGGAACACCTGCACCCATATAACCCTTTTTTGCAACATCTTCCATGACTTTCCATGGAAATCGTCGTTCCCAATAGGCTTCCTCAGCTTCCTGGATGTGATCATCCACAAATTCATCTATCTCTTTCGCAAATTCTTTTTGCTCGTCAGTCCACCACCAAAAAGGTTCTATAACCATATACAATATCTCCTACATGTATCAACTTTATTTTTCTCGTCTTTAAGATAAATCAATACGGAACAATTTATGAAGAACTATTTGAGGTTTTTCCATATTCAATAAGGAATTTTTTTAAATAGCAATGGAGACCTATAATTGAAGAAATCTCTAAATTTTTGATTGATGAAAATGAAAAAACCACAGCCTTGGGTCTATCCAGAAGAATTCCAAAAAGAGGTTAAATTACGTGATGGCACGCAGGTTTTATTGCGCCCTATAAAACCTGAAGATGCAGATTTATGGGTAGAACTATACAATTCTTTGAGTGCTCTGAGTAAATACTACCGTTTTTTTACGGCACATAAGGAACCTACCCAGAAAATGATAAATCAATATACCAAAATTGATTATGTTAATAATTTTGCAATCGTGGCGATTATAACGGAGAATGGACGAGATAAAATGATTGGCGTCGCCAGATATGTATTAGATCCTCCTCCGGATTCTGCTGAGCTCGCTGTAGTGGTGTCAGATGAGTGGCAGGGAAAGGGTTTAGGCACACAGCTCCTCCTCTTTATCCTTGAAATTATGATTAAGCGTAAAATCAAAAAGGTCCATGGAGATGTTTTTTTAGAAAATCGAAAAATGCTGCGACTTATGAGTGAAAGTGGGTTTAAATTAAAAAAGGAAGATTCATTTGGCGTAAGACATTTTGAGTTTCAACTGCAGTGAGTTGCCACCAAAAAAAACCCAGTCTGAAATTTTAAAGCGATTTTTTTGTCGGTATTCCTTCTTGAAATATAT
>SUPS01000288.1 GCA_005191415.1 Candidatus Helarchaeota ASGARD archaeon Hel_GB_A | reverse complement strand
ATCGCCCTTTTTCCGCCGCTTGCGTTGTTGAATTGTCTTTTTCCGTGGCTTGCCTCTGATTGATAATGCCGTAGAACTCATGTTGTATTTTAAGCTCCTTTTAACACCATATAAAAATAAAAAAGCAGTTAAAAAAGAAAAACTCTTTTATTTTCCGCACAAAGTAAAAGAACTATTTGACAAAAAACTTGTATTGGAGCAAGAAAGGATCTTACTCAATGTATTTCATGTCATAAGAAACCAAATTTATAATAAATTACCTCCAAAAATCGATCCTTTATTGAAATTAGCAAATTCATACCTAGTTTTTTCGCGTGATTTATGAAAAAGACTTCATAATGTGATTTATCCCTTTAGAGAAAAGACAGAAATAATTAAGTTCAACGAAGTTGAGATTATTAATCTCTTTTTGAAGATACTTGATTCACAGATCAGCGATTTAAAAGAAAACATTGAAATAGCAAAGGGGATAATGTTTGACGACTTTTGCCAGTTAAAGATCGCGGCAAAATTTTGCAGAGGGAACTTATGGACATTACTGGGATGAAAAAGAGCACCTTGAGCGCCCGGGTACTCAAGTTACAGAATGCAGGGCTGATTACGATATTTAGATACCGACAAGGACGGTCTTATATCTCAGAAATTTCCTTGACAAAAGAGGGGGAAGCGAACCTTCGAAAGGGGTCAACTCCTTCCAAACAACCATCTGAACCAGAAGAATTGCCCTCTTACAGCAACGAAGAATTGCCCCCTCACAGGGATCCAGCTGTCCAATCCACAAGACCTTCCTATAAGAGAGAGGGACAAAAACTTCTCCAGGACTCTCCAAGGACATTAATTTTAAGTTTAATTCGTAACATGTTTGGAGAAGTAAGAACAAGCCTAGCTCCAAGTTTTACCAATAAATTTATTACACCCCTTGAACGTATTTTTCCAATAAATTAGTAGAAGTAAAAACAGTGATAAAAGCAGATAACCATTAATGGTGACACCAATTTTGACCGAATGTGTATTTTGTAAAATAGTTTCTGGAGAACAAAGTTCTCAAATTATCTTCGAGGATGACCGCACGCTTGGATTTCTCGATATTCGCCCTATCCAAATTGGACATACCTTAGTTATTCCAAAAAAACATTATGAAACCATTCTGGACATCCCTGATGACGAACTAGCCAATCTAATCATAATCACGAAAAAAATCGCAAATCACATCAAAAATACCTTGGGCGCAACAGGATTTCGCATTGCAAATAATAATTATCGTCCAGCAGGGCAAATCATCCCTCATATTCATTTTCATATTGTCCCGGTTACTCCAGAGGCACCCTTTAAACTTAGATTTCAGCGGAAAAATGTTACAGAAGACGATTTGGCAAAGATCGCTGCGAAATTGAGAATGAAATAGAGAGAAAAATTATCTCTGAAATTTTATATACTGGATATGAAATAGCATATATGAGTAAAAATGGGTATTTTATTGGTCAGACTTGATTCTGAACTGGAAGAAAAGCTTCAATACCTTATGGAAAAGCGTAAAATCAAGGATAAATCAGCATACATTAGGCAATTAATTTCTGAATCTTTAACTAAAGAGTTACTTGATTATTTATGTAAAGAAGTCTCTAAAAGAAAGATTAGTGCGTGGAAAGCTGCAGAAATTGCAAAAATTTCCTTAAGAGCTATGTTGAAAGAATTATCCGAACGAAATATTCCATCATTCGATGAAATAGCGTTCAAAGAAGACCTATTACTTTTGTAAATTAAGCAATTTCTGGAAAAATTGAAATGAGTTCGTATTTATAGGAGGGTATCAGCGTAGGAGAACCTTTTTTAAGTTGAGTAAGGAAACTTTGTTTAGGATCTATTATTTTCGAGATGAATATTTTTGCTTTAAATCGGTATAAACCTTGAATCTGTAGTTTTGAGAGAAGTTTAGCTTTATTTTTTGGAATTTCAACGACAATTGTTTTGTTACGATTCTGATCCTCATATTGGAGTTGTATTTTTCGTTCTTGTTTTGAAATGGTTAGGATTCGGCCTTTTTTTGATATGATTTTTGTGAATTGCCAATCTTGTACCTGTAAGAAGTTGTATATCTTCCCTTGCTTTTCACGAATTTGGTGAATTTTGGGGATCTGGACTTTAAATTGACAATGACGGCATTCGAGAATAGATTGTTTTTCGATATCAAGATAGTGATCTAATTGTTGCAATGAAAGAAAGGCAGTAGCATTTCCACAACTTTTACAACGAGAAATGAGAATTTCGAATTTTTGATTCAATGGTTGAATTTCGGAAAGATTTTGTAAATCAATGAAGCCGAGACGATATTGCCCCTTTTGCAATTGTGAGCCTATTAGATTTTCAAGCGTTAAAGCGACATTATTAAGAAAACTACTTAATTCCACTTATTATTTCACCAAAAAAAGAGGAAAAGAAAGATTTAGAGACCAAAAATTGCAAGGACTGTTGTTACAATTGTTAAAATAGCAGTTACAGCGCCAGCAGCACTTGAAATATAGCTAATTTTCTCTTGGGTTTTTAATTCAGTTTCAATTTCAACGGGAATAACTGCTTTTTCAATTTTGACGTGATAATCTAAAGAGCCGAGGTGATATTCTTCGACATTTTCATTTTCGCCGAGGATTTGTTCAAAACTGACGAGAATTGCCTGCCTTTTTCCTAAAATTTTATCATTTAGCCCTGAATTGATAGGGGCAATCAAATGGGTTGAAGTAGCAGTTGCACCTGCAGGAACTTCAACAATTCTTGTAGAAGGTGTAACGGTAAAGTTTGGAGCGAAAATTTCAATTTTAACTTTGACGGGCTCTTGATCTTTGGCATATAAGGTGTCTGTTGCAAATCTTTTGTCTTGGTCCTTAGCCATTAGCCCTTGAATTATAGTTTCAGCATTTTGTGCATTCTTTGCAGTATTAAAGAGAAAAATTTTACAAGAATACGATTCCCCGATATACACAGTATCATAAAAACCGACGACTGTTTTTAATATGATAGGAATTGTTGTGACACCTGTACCACGCGATTTTTCAATAGCATCCCATTCCGAATCAGGAGGACGATCTTCTGCTAGTTTTGGACCATAGATAACTTCTGTGGGTGGAGGGGTCGTTTTTTTCTTCAGTGTATCGATTTTTTTGGAAGATAATATGAGGAAAAAGATGAATAATCCGCACATTGTTCCAACAATAATCGCGACTGTTGTCCACATTTCCGTGGTCATTTCAATTCTCTCCTTTAAATTAAGTTCGTCATAATATGATTTGAATTTTAACTTAATTTTAATTGTTTTAAAATTATTTAATCCTTTTTAAAATGAATGACTATAAAAAGAATGATTTGAAAATATTTAAAACATAAATTCCACCTAGGTTGCTAAAGTGCAATAAATTCTCAAATGTAAAGCAGATTGAGTAGAGGTATGAATCATGCCGATAAGAAATGCCAAAGTGAAGGATAAATTTGAAATCACAAAATTAGCCGAGAATTGTGCGCCTTTCCTCCGACCTAGTGTGATAGGGACGTATGAATTTCTGGCAAGGTGCTTCAGTAATACATTTCTTGTGTATGAGGAAGATTCAAAAATTCTTGGATTTATGGTAGGATTTCCCAATACGGCTGTGAAAGGAGAATTTTGGATTTACCAGATTTGTGTTTGTGATAAATATAGAGGAAAAGGTATTGGTTCGCAGCTTTTTAAGCGCTTTCTGGAACAAATAAAGTCGGAAGGTTATACACGAGTTAGATCACATTTTAAATTTGACAATGAACATTCTAAACGGATCCATGAAAAATTTGGGATGAAAATCTGTGGTCAAGATGACCGTGGATGGTTTGTTGAGTTAGTTTTCTAATTTTGTACCTATTTGGAGGAAGTTCTATGGATATAGAAGAGATTACTTTTAAGACTACGCTCATTTTTTGGAAATTATATGAAACTTATCTAAATTATACTAATAAAGAGCTACAGAGTGTACTCAAAGATAGTAATTATGTAGATAAGCTTTATGATGGCTATTATTTCGAGAATTTTGAGGGAGAACGTATTCCACTTAAATGGATTGCGACCACGGGCAAGTTTTTCATGCCGTTCTGCATGAAATGTCATGCTGATAAATTCAATCATAAAGATCATCCGGAAATTGCCGGAAAAATTCAAATCGATGCGCACATTTTTCCAGAAGGTGTCATTGTAATGCAGGCGAAACTGGATTTCGATAAATATATGACAATCGAGCAATTGTCTTTATTATCTAAACCATACATTGTCCAAGACACTATAAGAGCTTCTCGCCAAAAGCCTATTTAAACGCATCGTAAAACTGGCTTATTCTCAATACCATGCGGTGCGGGGAAGCTCTTTTTAC
>SUPS01000287.1 GCA_005191415.1 Candidatus Helarchaeota ASGARD archaeon Hel_GB_A | reverse complement strand
AAATTAAGGAATTATGCCAGTTCTTTAAAAAACATAACTTAGAATTTCAAGATTTTCATTGTAGTGAAAATTTAGGGATCGCAACTTTCACTTTCTCAGGAAAGAAAATAATAATAACGAAAATTAGTAGGATAACAGTACGAAAGGCAAAGGATCAACAAAATTTATTCGATACTTTTGCATATATCATTAATCTACTCACAGAATATAAATTAATACCTCGCATTTGGGAACATGAATAAAAAAATTACCAAAAAAGAAAGTTATCGCTTTTATAAAGCATCCAATTTACAAACCTTTATTAGGATTTGATAAGGTTGAAATAATGAATCTCGCAAAAAAAGAAGGTATTTGGCAAGAAAAATATGTTGGATGCTGTACTATTACACCTACAAATCCTACAACTAATGCATCTTTTGAGAAAGTTATGAAAATTATTGAAGCATTCCATTTAGAAGAATTAATTGAAGCCAATTTCTCAACATTCGTTCTTCCCGCGTTAAAGCATCCATAATTTCATTCCATTTAGAAGAATTAATTGAAGCCAATTTCTCCAAATTATTTACAATAACGTATAAGGAATCAGAATTAGAACTTCGTCTTTTGAATTATTTATATGGATAAAATCTGTTTAAGGAAAGATTTTAGGAAATTAATGATTCATTCATAGAACCACTTCGATATCCTTGTAAATCTAGGGTAACATAGGTAAAACCAAGCTTTTTTAAAGCATTTACAATCAAATCTAATGCAGTTAGATCGAATAATTTTTCCCTTTCTTCAGGAAGTACTTCAATTCGTGTAATATTGCCATGATGTCGGACTCGAACGACAGTAACTTGCAATAATTGTTTAATAAAAATTTCAGCTTCAGCAATTCGTCTCAATTTTTCTTTTGTAATTGCTTCACCGTAGGAGATACGGGAAGATAAACACGCCATAGCAGGTTTATTAAAAACACTTAAATTATACTCCTTGGCGATTAAATGAATTTCCTTTTTTGTTAACCCGCCACCTAAATAATTATTTCTCTCAATAATAAGGGTTTTTACTCCACGACTGGCAAGCTCTTTTCCTGCCATCAGTCCTGCAGGTCCTGCGCCGACAATAATTACATCATTCTCAGCATGTTCTTCTAAATCTTTTCCGAAAACAGTTACAATTGCTCTCGTTACATCTTTTTCTCCGATTTTTGCAAACATTTGTTTCACCTTCATTTCAAAGCATGATGTGATAATATTAGGTTAGATAATAGAGTTATATGTCAATTATAACATTAATATCTTCATAATTATTTATAGTTATTCATAAATTTTCTCGAGAAAAAAGCATTGGGAAAATCTGATGAGATAAAGTTTTTTTATAAGAAGAATTTGTACTTATAAATGATCAAGGATGAAGAAAATTCGCTCTCTTGAATTAAATTGCAAAAATGAAAGTCCAGAATTTTTACAAACCAGCCTTGCCGCATCAATGACACTAGGGTTTAGAACAGGTAAATTTTATAGAGATGCAAAGCTATATTGTGTCAATTTACTATTAACTTATTCAAATGGATGTAAAGCGGCGTGTGCCTATTGTGGATTAAATAAAGATAGGCATATCGATGGTAATGAACAGGATAAATCGTTTATTAGAGTAGAATGGCCTATTTATCGATTAGATCAAATCATTGAAGCTTTGAATTCACAGAAATGCGATCATGTAGAGCGCATTTGTGTGTCGATGGTGACAAATAAACGCGCCGTGGAAGATATATTAACAGTAAATAAAAAAATCAAAAGTCAAACTGATAAATTAATATCTTCGTTAATTGCACCAACAATCATCACTAAAGATTGGTTGATAGATTTAAAGAAATCTGGAACAGACAAAGTAGGAGTTGCGATAGATGCGGCAACACCAGAATTATTTAAACGCTTACGAGGTGTGGGTGTAAAGGGACCTCACAGGTGGGAGAAATATTGGGAAATAGTTCAAGAGAGTATTAAAGTTTTCAAAAAAGGAAATGTAGGAATTCATTTAATCGTAGGATTAGGAGAAACAGAAGAAGAAATGGCTTATACTTTTCAAAAAGTTCATGATATGGGAGCAGAAATCCACTTATTTTCATTTTTTCCTGAAAGTAACTCACTCCTCCAAGATAAAGCTCAACCCGGAATAGGGCAATATCGGCGCATTCAATTATTACGGTATTTACTATCTAAGAATTTAATTCATTATGAAAACTTGATTTTCAATACGCAAGGACAAATTATCGAGTATGGTATTGACGATGACATAATTGAAGATATAATCAATTTGGGAAAAGCTTTTAAAACAAGTGGATGTCCAGGTAAGACGTTGGAAGTGGCTTGTAATAGACCATATGCAAATTCTACACCCTTTCAGGCTTATATGGGGGAATGTCGGAATTTTCCCTTTGATCCAAGCCCTGAAGATATTAAATTAATAAGAAAACAATTATTCGATTATTCCGATTCCTTTATTCCTACAATTGATAAATCTGAAATTATCGCGAAGGATGATGTCCAATAAAGAAATCCGCTCTAGCCGGCATTTTCCCGCCGTAAATGAAATAATGAAATGCGATGAAAAACGATTTAAGAAATACCAGAACCAAGCATTGCAATTAAAGTTGAAGAATTTTGATGAAAACTTATGGTTTTATGCGCCATCCTTGCTGAATTATGCCATTGAACAATTTGAAAATTTCAATCATAATAAATTCATTCCTATTTCAATAACAGGAACGAAGTGTCAACTACAATGTGATCATTGCAAATCAAAAATTTTGGAATCTATGTATCCAGCAGAATCTCCTGAAGAATTATACTCATTGGTTGAAAGTTTAGTAAAGAATAAGGGGTGTGAAGGAATATTAGTTTCAGGTGGGTCCACACGAGATGGTGCAGTTCCTTTATTACAATTTTTGGAAGTGTTTAGGAAGATTAAAGAGAGGTTTGACATAACTATAATAGTACATACCGGTTTGGTAACTGAAGAGCTTGCCAAATCTTTTTCTGACATATCTATTGATGCTGTAATGCTTGATATTATCGGAGATAATGAAACAATTCATCGAATCTACCATCTTAAAAAAAATATTGACCATTTTGAAGCATCTTTAAAATATCTAAATTCTTTTAAAATCCCGTTTGTACCACATGTGATTTTAGGTTTACATTACGGGAAAATCAAAGGGGAACTATCGGCATTAAAATTAATACAACCTTTTAAGCCCTCTGCTCTAGTTCTTTTAGTCTTAATGCCTCTCGAAGGAACGCCCATGGAGCATGTACAACCAATTTCACCGAGCCAATTTGCAAGATTTGCTACGATTGCTAGGTTCATGTTTCCGACAGTTCCAATCATGCTAGGATGTGCGCGACCAAAAGGCGACCACAAAATAAAAACGGATATTATGGCAATCCGTTCAGGACTTAATGGTATCGCGTATCCATGCCAAGAGGCCGTTGATTATGCTCTAAAAAAAGGCTATACAATAAAGTTCAGTGAATTATGTTGCGCACTCATTTATCAAGACCTAAAAAGGTAGGAGATTTTAATGAGTTCCATTCGTATAATAAGAGATACTAAATATCCAGCGCCACAAGGACTAGCAATTGATGAAGCTATCTTGAAGAGCGTTGAAAATGGCGATTCGCCTAATACTGTTCGGTTCTACTACTTTGCACCACCTGCGGTAGTAGTCGGTTTGAATCAGGATATTTCATCGATTGATTTTGAATATATCGAAAAAGCGAAGATGGCATTCGGGAGAAGATTAACCGGTGGAGGGACAATTATAATTGGTTGTCCTAATTCTGCTTCACAAATGGGTTTATCGTTTCTATTTAGGTTAAATCAAAATATTCCACAAAAACTGTCCCATAAATTTAAATACTTTAGTAATGTTATAATGCAAGCTTTAAAGAATCTTGGTCTCAATCCAGAGTATAATAGAAATTCCGATATTACAATATCTAAAAGAAAGATCGCAGGAAATGGAATTTACCTAACAAATAAAGCCTTGCTTTTTCATTCCATTATTTTATTGGATTATGACTATGAGACGATGATAAATGTTTTGAAATTCGATAGTTATGAATTAGAAAGAAAATACGCTGAACATATGAAGAAGAAAGTAACCACCCTAAATTTAGAGCTTAAACAACAAGTAAATCCGAGAGACCTCGAAAAAGAACTTATAAAGAGTATTCAATTCTTATGGAATAATACTGTAACAGAAGGTACTCTCTCTAATTCAGAAAATATATTAGCAAATAAATTTCTTCATGAAAAATATGAAACAGATGATTGGAATTTACGATTTGTTGATAGCAAAGGGATTTCGGGCGCTTGTTTTCTGCCAGGGAGTATAGATTGTAATGAATGAAGAAACAATTAGAATGTATTTCT
>SUPS01000046.1:14955-20266 GCA_005191415.1 Candidatus Helarchaeota ASGARD archaeon Hel_GB_A | reverse complement strand
GCGGAATATTTCAAAAAGAATCCTGAATCATCCCGAAAATGTTTAAATGAATTTTTAACAGCTCAAATTTCTTTAGCACAAGCACAATTAAGAAAATTACCGATTGAAAAACTTATCCAACTATTCGATATAAAAAACCAAAATATAATTCGTATGATTATTGAGAGAAAAAATAGCAATCAAAAAAATGAAACCTCTTAAAATATTTAGATATATCTATCTCTATAATTTCTTAATCTGGCATCTTAATTTTTCCAATTCTTGAATAATTTTTGAAATTTTTTGTTCTAAATAGTAATCTGAAATTTCTTTAAAAATATTCTCGACTTTCCGTTGTTTAAAATACAAAAACGCCGTCTTAATCTCATTTAAAGCTAAATCGAAATAGTCGATTTCATCGGGAATACCTCCTTTTGGAGGGGATGTATAGAATTGCAGGTCATTTAATTTTAATTCTGGTGATAATTGTTGAATAAGAATATGGATTTTACTGAGGATATGCTCAAAAGAATGGCGTAAAGGAGATAAGTAGTTTGGTAATTCCTTAATGTATTGCTGTAAATACATTTTCGTTCGGGCTAATCGTGCACGAATTAGTTCTTTAAGGTCCAATTTATTGGAAATCATTTTGTATCAAATTAAGGAAAATAATAGATATCAATTGAACGATCGACATTGTTAGCCATTAAATCGCTGAGTTCAATTAATTCTAATTTGGATACTTTAATTACACTAGGTTCTGCAGGTTCTCTTGCGACCGAATATACATGTACTTGATCTGGTTGGATTTTGTTAATTGCACTAGCAATCGCTACTACGTTATCGCCTCGGGCATTACTCTTGATGGATGTTGGAGGATTTACTTTATAGAGCAACGTTTGAATATAAAGCTTAGTATCTGTCTTCATTTCTTTTTTCAATAAACAAAGATTATTAACAATACCATCAAATGGAGGAATTGAATAGTGAGGACGATTAACATACTGTAAAATTTCTTGAGTGCCGCCATCCAATTTTGCAATTACAATATCAAAATTGAGTAAAACTTTTCTTACGGAAGGGTCACCGAGGGTTGAAGAATTGGTAAGAATTGTTATTGGTACTTTTTCAATACCTGCTTCATATCGAAGCTTTCGGGTGATATCGAGGATAATATCTAAATTTTTATTTAAAGTTGGTTCGCCATTATATCCAAAAGTGATTGCTCTAATGTAAGATGCATGTTCGACCAGTTTTGCCTGTAATTCTTCGGTAAATTCCTCTTTAAATTTAGGAGGCATTTCTACCCTAAAATTTAAACTGGCATATCCTTTTGTACTTGTCTTTCCTAATTCACAATACACGCAATTAAATGTGCATGTTTTTAGTTTGGGCATTACGTCTATCCCTAACGACCACCCATAACGTCTGCTTAAAATGGGACCATATACGTACTTTCCCATACATCTCTGCCTCGCTTGCTATATAATTTTAGCAAAGAAAATTCTAAGTTATAAACAATTTTAGATATTATAAAATATTTGGAAGAGATTGATGAATTCGCAAAAAAAATAAGTCAATGAACCATTTAAAGAGAGCTAATAGGCACTTTTTAAGCTACTTGAGAGGCGAAAATAAAAAAAATAGGGAAAATTAAGATGATTCTTCTTCTTTGAGTTTCTTTCCGATTTCTAAGCCTCGCTCATAGGCTTTAAGGTTGATATCGATGAATTTGGATGGAACAAAATCGCGAACGCATTGTCTTCCAGATTCTTCATCAATTAATCCAGTAATTCCGATAAAGGCACCGAACATGATTGCATTTTGAGTGACTGGCATTTTCAATTCTTCGGTAGCGATTTGGTTAGCAGGGACCGCGTATCTTTTTGCTTTCACTTTAAATTTACGAGGTCTTACCGTGAGAGGGTCAAATATTGCAATTCCATCTTTTTTTACTTCGCCTTTATAATTTCTTGCGGCTTCCTCTGAAAAAACCATTAGGACATCGACGGGAACAATTGCTCTAGGATAATCAATCATTTCTTCATCTGAAATAACGACTTCTGCCCAACAAGCTCCACCTCGTGCCTGGGCACCATATGCCTCGGTTTGAGTGGCAGTGATTCCTTCTTGATGGAGAATCGCCGCGGCAGCGATCATTTTGCTGAGTGTTATTACTCCTTGTCCTCCATATCCAGCTATCTTTATTTCTGTTCGTGTCATTTTTTCTTCTCCCGCGCACGTTTAATTAATTCAATATATTTTTCGCTCAATTCTTCTCTAGGCGATTCTTTAAATTCACCCACAATAAATTTACCTTGGAGCTCTTCAGGTGAAAGCCCTTCTGCTTTATTTATCGGAATTGAATTGCCTTTAATCCAATTGAAAACATCTACTGGTTGTGCCATATCATTTTTTCGTCCAAAATAGGTCGGACATTGACTTACCATATCGATAAAAGCGAATCCTTTCCATTTTATTGCCTTTTTTACGGATTTCATAAATTGTCGAGGATGGGCAGTAGTCCATCTTGCTACGTAAGTCGCGCCTGCACTAATCGCAAGAGAAACCGCATCAAATTCTGTTTCGAGAAATCCATAAGGCGCCGTGGTTGCATTCATCCCATGTGGGGTGGTTGGGGCTGCTTGTCCACCCGTCATCCCGTAGATATTATTATGAAGCATAATTAGAACAATTCCAATATTTCGACGACATGCATGAACAAAATGATTTGTACCGATGGATAGATTATCTCCGTCACCCGCTAGACAAATGGGCGTAACATCTGGATTTGCTAATTTTATCCCTGTGGCAACAGGAAGAGTACGACCATGGAGTGTCATCCAAATACGTCCTGGAAGGATAAGAGGAATGATTGAGTAGCAACCTACTCCAACAATAAAGGGATGTTTTTTCTCATCAAGTCTTTCTTCTTTAAAAACACGACATAAGAGCTGCCCAATTGCCCCATAGCCGCATCCTCGGCAAAATAGATGAAATGCTTGTCCAAATTTGCGTCCAGTATAAGGCATATCTTCATAGGGATGTCTTGGTCTTTCAGGTGTATAAGGTGGAAGGGACATTAGTTCAACGCCTCCTTTATTTCGTTATATAATTCTTTAGGTTCGTGTAATCTTGAAATTGCTGGAATGGGTTTTACTTCAGTACCATCTTCTACTGCTGCTTCTACCCAGATTACAATCTGGCCGATATTTATTTCGGGGACCAGAATTTTCTTAACTTTCTGACTCAATTCGCGGACTGCTTTTTTTGCGAAAGGCCACACAGTAATTAATCGAAATAGACCTGCCTTCATTCCATCTGCTCTCGCCATTTTCACAGATCGTAGAGCTGTCCGATAGGGTAATCCATAACATACTAGTGCGACATCTGCATCGTCCGTAAAATATTCATCAATTTTAACGATTTTTTCTTCATTTGCAAGGATTTTATTGTTGATATTGGTAACCATTATCTCAGAGGATTCCTGAAATTCATTTGGGATAGATTGGGGCGTATGGGTCACAGCTGGGAGCCATTCTGGAAAATATTCAGTTGTTATATTCGGCGTAATCGAGATCTTATATTCTCCTGCTTTTTTATCATACATTGTAAAGGGCAAGTATTGCTGTCTTTTGAGGGGCTTCCCTTCTGCATCATAAGCTACCTTTTTTCGTGGAATAACTCGCTTTTTCAATTCATCTAAAGGGGGAACTTTTACTTCTTCGTGGATATGACCTAACCATGAATCCGAAAAGATAATTGTGGGAGTCCGCCAAGTTTCCGCTGCATTGAAAGCTTCAATAGTTAAATCAAATAATTCTTGACTTGTAGCTGGTGCAAAGGCGATTACTTGGTACTCTCCATTACCACCATAGTGTGCTTGAATTATATCGCTATGATGAGGTAAGCTTACAATGCCTGCTCCAGGACCCGTCCGTTGAACCTCACCTACAACAATAGGAACCTCAATAGCTGCTGCCCAAGACATAGTTTCTTGCATCAAAGAAAAGCCAGGTCCAGATGTTGAAGTCATTGCTTTTAATCCTCCCAATGCGGCACCAACTACTGCAGAAATGGAGCCAATTTCATCTTCCATTTGAATAAAACGACCACCTACCTGTGGAAGACGTTGGCTCATCCGTTCTGGAACTTCATTCTGAGGTGTGATTGGATATCCTGCAAAAAACCGGCACCCCGCAGCAAGAGCTCCTTCGACCATTGCCGTATTTCCCATCCAGACATAACGTCCTGGAGGCATATCATATTCGTAAATATATTCGGACATCTAATCACTTTCATTGTTTTTCTATTAATTCATTATAATACTCATCTTGTAGCACATAAATTGCAAAGTCAGGACATACTAATTCGCAGGACTGACAAAAAGAGCATACACCGCCATTTTTAAGTTTAGGAGGGTACTGAACCTTCGTATTTAGTTCCTTTGAGGGTTCTAAGATCTTTTTTGGGCATACCTCTATGCAGATGTGGCAGCCGCCACACCGATTCATCTGAAGGAATAACGCTTTTTTCTTTTCATCGTCTTGATACAATACCGGGATAATAAAACCTCCTTATTCATTTATCGTTCTCAAGAAAACCTTAATCGATATAATTTTAAACTAAAAGATTTAACATAATCTTACAATTGAGTTCTAAAATTTTTTATTAAATTTTTTCCCAATGGTTTTGGAAAAAATCATAATAGATGGCATGTTGGTTCGATAGATATGAATGTGAAAGTAAAAGAGGGTATAGCTGCAGGATTAATGCTTGTACTATTAATGGCATTATTATTTACTAATTTAGGGCGATTAATCTCACCTGTAGGAGGTATTTGGAATTCTTCAAATCAAGCATATTATCCAAAATATATGGAAATAAAAGATCCTACATTAAGCAGTCAAGTAATTGCTTACCGCGATCATCTAGGTATTCCACACATTTTTGCGGCATCGGAGGCAGATTATGCTTTTGCTGTTGGATATTTACAAGCACAAGATCGATTGTTTTCAATGGATATCCAACGGCGATTTGTATTAGGACGTATTTCGGAGTTGATTGGAGACGACTTTCTTGAATCTGATAAAGAAGCCCGCCTTATAGGGTTCGGACGATTAGGGCAGGCAATGTATGATGCTTTGAAAGTCTCATCCGATCCCGATAAAGATGCAATTATCGAATCTTTACAACGGTTTTGTGATGGCATTAATCGTTACATTGATGACATTTCTCCGAATAATTTGCCGATGGAATATCTTTACCTAGGAATTAAACCCGAGTATTGGACCCCTGTAGATATCTGTAGTCTTGCCAAATATATGGCATA
>SUPS01000046.1:0-14369 GCA_005191415.1 Candidatus Helarchaeota ASGARD archaeon Hel_GB_A | reverse complement strand
GAAGTTATTAAAGTCAAAGGAGGCGCAGATTATGTCCTTACCGTAAATTTCACGCGTCACAATTATGTAGGAGATAATTTTCCGTGTCCTATTTACACAACTTATCAAGGAAATGCCGTTTCTGTCAAATGGACTGGGTTGGATCCCAACCCTGGTATTATATTAGCATTCTACAAAATGACACATGCCCGGAATGTTACTGAATTTGAGAATGCCGTTCGGCATCATACATGTCCGGGACAAAATTTTGTTTTTGGTAGTATTTACGGTGATATTGCAATGTTTCCTAATGCTCAATATCCTGTTAGAAATGCCACGGGCAGTATAAAAGATGCAGATGGATTCTTTAAAGGAATTTTCCTCCTAAATGGCTCAAATGGTAAAGATGAATGGACAGGTTATATTCCTTTTGAATGGATCCCTCATAAAATAAATCCTGACCAAATGTATCTTGCCTCCGCAAATCAACGTACTGTGAATGCAACTGAATACACCAAATATTATTTATCCTATACTTACGCAGATGGTTATCGTGGGCGGGCGATTAATCGTTATTTGAAAGCGGCTACGCCCCATAGTATTACCGTAGAAGATATGCAACGACTTCAGGCGGACGTATTTGATGTTGCCGCCAGTGTATTTATACCCATTTTATTGGACACGATTAATAATTACTTCCCTAGTGGTATTTCTGATCCTTTCTTGAACCAAACTGTTGAAATTCTCACGGAATGGAATCAATCCGGGACCTATGCCTATCATTCCAAAGTCGCCCCAACAATTTGGAATAAATTCATTGAATTCTATCGCAATGAAACTTTTTTTGATGAATATTATAAAGCCGATGTTTTGGATTATTCTATGCCTCGCGTTCCAGCTCTTGAAAACCTAACGCGATTCAATCCAAATTCTCACTGGTTTAATGATACATTTACACCACAGACTGAAAATGCCTCTGATATTATGCTTCGTGCCTTGAATCAGACGATCTCTGAACTGCGCAAAACCTTAGGTGATGATATGACAAAATGGACATGGGGATCTGTTCATAAAATGGATATCCAGTATTTAATGGGAATCATTCCTCAATTTAATATTCCTTCTTATCCAGCGGATGGCGATGGCTGGACAATAAATGTTGCGTCTGGTTATTCCGTACAATCCGGACCTAGCATGCGCATGATCATTGATTTTAGTCGTCTAGCTAAAAATGATACCTATATTGGCTATCTTAGCTATCCTGGAGGGCAATCGGGCAACCCTCTTTCACCTCATTATCGTGATATTTTCGAGTATTGGAAAAATTATCAGTATCACTCTATTCTCTTCCCTCTCAAAATAGATGATTACCCTACCGACTATATTGAAGCCACAGCGGTGTTTAAGCCATGAGCGTGATAGAAAAAATTAAAGATTCCTTAATTATACTGAAGGACATGCTCCTTGATTTCTTGAAAATAGAGCATGGTTACACACTAGGAATTTGTACAGTAATGCTCCTTGGAGTTCTCTTTGAACTCTTTGGCTGGTGGTATCTTATGCTAGTAGCTGGTGGATTTGCAGGATTTTTAATGAAAAAATCGGGGCTTTTTAGCTTTCTAGTTGGCTTTTTAGGCATTGCATTTGTATGGTCCTGTTTTTTCATTTATTTTCTAACTATCGGACCACTCTTTGAATTTACAGCTCTTATTGCATCCGTACTTGGTATGTTTGAGTCTTTCCCGAATATCTTTATTCTCTTAACTATCTTTATAGGGGGATTATTAGGAGGATTAGGTGCCCTCAACGGGACTTATCTTGCAAATATCATTTATCACATAAAAGAGAATAGTCCGAAAGAATCTAACTTAAATAAGAAAAAAATTGTTGCTGAGAAAGGAAATGTGATTTATAATGAAGAAGTCTGAGTTACTTCGACTTTCCTTCGGACAAGTCGGTATGGTTTTAAGTTATAATGTTCTTACTATGAATTTACAAGACTATTTTCAAAAGACAGCCTTTTCTCCATACCCAGATCTTGCATGGCTTTATGCATTCTCTATAATAACTATTGCTTTTACAGCGGGTGCATTTACCTATTTATTTGCGGGATGGCTTTCTGACAAAACCTATTTACGCTGGGGGCGGCGTCCTTATTTGTTATTTTCAATCCCTGGGGCTGTTGCGCTTACTTTATTAGGATTAAATTATATTTCTTTACCCCTTGCTTCCGTATTTATTCTTCTATCTTGCTTAGCAACGATCTATATGGTTACATATCGCATAATGTACACCTCTTACTTTGCCATTTATCAAGATTTAACAGCCCCAGAAGATCGCGTTAAGACAACCGTAATATTCACCATTTTTGGTGTGATAGGGATAGCTGGCGCAATTGTTATTCCTTTAGCGCCCAGTGATCCGAATGGGAACTATGTTTTTGTTACATTAATTTGTAGTCTGATCTATGTTGCCACAGTTTTGTTTGCCTTCTTTTTCGGACCAAAAGAGGATATCGAACGGAAACAGGAAAAATTTCACCAACAACCTGGTGTCCTAAAGGCCATTAAAGAAACCTTTAAAGATAAGAATTTCAAAAATTATGCAATTTCGGCTTTTTTTTCTGCTTTTACTTATTCAATGGTTATGTTTATCTTGAAACCATTCCTTGATTGGAAGACTAACCCTACTTTAGATCATCCTCGCCCTACTGTCATTCCTATTAGCTTCATGCTCATTCTTGGAACTATCCTTCCTATCGCATTGTGTATGTTTTACTTCTGTAATTATGCTTCTAAACGATGGGGAAAAAGAACCTTTTTTAAACGAACTTTAATGTTTGGTTTCATCTCATTTCCAGTTCTTATGTTTCTATCAAATCAAGGAAGTCCAATCTCTTTAATTGTGCAATTGTATATCGTAATTATCATAATTTTATTCGTTGTAATCGTGACTTTGAGCTTACAAAATGCCATTTTGATGGATATCACTCCTGAAGGAAAAGAAGCGACGTATACAGGTGTATTTTTCTTTTTTGTGGTAATTCCTTTTCCGATAGCATCCCAATTAGCTGGAACTTTCCTTACTATATTCGATTACAATGTGTCTAATTTCTGGTTTGGAACTCAAGATGGAAGTGATTTTGCATATGGGATACTCTCAGTTATTATGGCATTGGCGTTATTCTTGAGTTGGCTCTTTTTAAGAAGAGTGAAGTATGAAGAAGTATTAGAACGATGAATTGTACTTCATTTAAGAGAGAAAACAAAAATATTTGCAATTTGATTCGAAGTTCGTATTAAAATGACACCAGAAACGACGTCTAGTAAAAAAGATACCCTTGCGATAATTCTTGCAGCGATTTTATGGGGCACCTCATTTCTTTTCGTCAAAACTAGTGTAGATTATTTCCAAGATTTCTTTGTTGGATTATTTTATCGAATGCTATTTGCTTTTTTAACTTCAATTATCGCCTTCTTAATTATCAATTTTCGGATTCTTCGTACAAATTTATTCTATTTTAAACGACCTTCTGTCTATATCTTATCTATCTTAAATATTGGTGGGTATTTTTTTCAATTTTTAGGCGCAACATGGACAATTTCTTCTAAAATCGCATTATTAATAAATGCGACCGCTATTTTTGTGCCTATTATTTCTTATTTTCTATTAAAAGAGAATTTTAATTATAAAAAGGTAGTTGGTATTTTTATTGGGGTAATCGGCTTAATTTTTCTCACGACTGGCGGAAATTTTCAAACATTATTAGAAGGCGAATTCTTAGGAGATCTATTCTGCCTCATAGGTGGTCTTTTCTGGGCGTTCTATATTGTATTATCTAGAAAATTACTTCATGATGGTAAAACTGACTATAAACCATTAAATGTTGCTTTAAGCACGACCATTCTATCCTTTATCTTTTTGATTCCTTTAGTTCCATTCTATTCGGGATTTTTATCTCCTACTTTTACCTTTACACTCCAAATATGGCTGGAACTGCTTTATATGGGTATATTCTGCACCGTTCTTGCATATATTCTTTACTTTGCGGGAATGAGATCGATATCTGCCACCAGTGCCGCCTTCATTCTTCTATTAGAACCAACAATTGCTGTTATTTTGGGAATTATACTTTTATCTGAAGTCTTTACCATTTTTTCTATTATCGGGGCATTCCTTATTCTCGGCGCAATTATTATTGTGAATCTTTCATAAGAATTATTGAAGATTATTTTCCGTAGAACTGGAAGTTAAAAGAACCACTCCGATAACAATTATCACAATTCCAAGCCACTGCAAAAGGAGAACAGGTTCATTAAATATAAAGATTGCAATGATTGTAGGGAGCATGATGCTCATGGCTGTAAAGGATGGCACAACAACGACCGCTTCTGCCTTTAGGAATCCAAAATTTGTCATAAGAAGCGTTGCAATGGCGAATCCAAACATCACGAAAACCACCCACTGATAACCTTCAATCCACGTAATTCGTTTCGTTAATGTTTGAAAGCACATGAATGCGCCGGCAAATGAACCAAAAACTACACCTGCCGCTTTATATTGATAATGTCTTGAAAAAAAGCCAAGTATTATAAAAAATCCCATGATAGATCCAAGAAAAATTAAAAATAAAGTCCAATCAAATGCGGTTGGAATCGTCGAGGGATCTGGCATAAAAGCAGCGGTAAAAATTAAGCCTATGACTATCAAGATTATTCCTGTAGATTTTATGCGATTTAAGGGCTCTTTTAAAATAAAATATGAGAAAATGCATAGAATTATAAGTCCTAAACCTTCTATTGGAGCTATTACGGAAATAGGCGCAAATTTCAATGAAAAAAGATGTATGAACATAAATGCGCCAGTTAAAATTAATCCAATTATCCAAATACCCATATTTTTTCCTTTTTCGCTCCGTGTAGTTTCCTTTCCCACAAAGCCTACAATCGCATATTTCTGCAATCCTTTTCCTAAATACAGACAAGCGTAGGCGATAATTGCTAAAAGAATTCCAAGGAAAATATCAAATTCAGACGTCATTGTAGTATCCTTTAATAAGACTAACTGGTTAAAAATAAATATCTTTGTGAAATTTCTATTTTCTCAATTCATCGGTGTGGTTAAAATGGGAAAGAAAAATCATAATTTACGCGATGAATTACCAATATATAGAGATACATCACGATCATTCGAAGAAAGGGCGCGTGATTTAGTTTCGCGCATGACTCTAAAAGAGAAAATATCTCAAATGTGCAATGTAGCGAAAGCTATTCCACGCCTTGGTGTTCCCGCCTATAATTGGTGGAATGAATGCCTCCATGGAGTAGCCAATGCAGGTATTGCCACCGTTTTTCCTCAAGCAATTGGTATGGCTGCGACTTTCAATACAGAGTTAATTTATAAAGTCGCACAAATAATCTCTGATGAAGCCAGGGCAAAATATCATGAAGCTCTCCGAAAAGGAACCTATAATCGTGCAATCTTAGGAATATTAGGTCAAATCTTGAAAGCACCAAATGGTTTAACTTTCTGGAGTCCGAATATTAATATCTTTAGAGATCCGAGGTGGGGACGGGGTCAGGAAACATATGGAGAGGATCCTTACTTGACAGCTCAGCTTGGGGTAGCGTTTGTGAAAGGATTACAAGGCGATCATCCAAAATATTTGAAAGTTGTGGCGACACCAAAGCATTTTGCTGCCTATAATGGCCCTGAAAGAGGACGATTCTCTTTTGATGCAAAGGTTAGCATAAAAGATCTTCGTGAAACTTACTTATATGCTTTTAAAGAATGTGTGAAAGAGGCGAAAGCGGCATCTGTGATGGGTGCCTATAATAGATTGAATGGGATTCCGTGCTGTGCAAATAAGTTTCTACTTCAAGACCTTCTGCGAAAAGAGTGGGGATTCGATGGCTATGTTGTATCTGATTGTGGCGCAATTATGTGGAATCGATTTAGACATAAATATTTTGGATCAATTGCACAATCCGCCGCTTGGGCAGTGAAAAATGGCTGTGATTTAAATTGTGGATTTGCCTACAAGTTTTTATCCAAAGCTATTAAATGGGGATTCATCACTGAAGAAGAAATTGATCGTGCCGTAATTAGATTAATGAAAGCCCGTTTTCAACTGGGAATGTTTGATCCACCCGAAAAGGTCCCTTATGCTTCTATTCCATATGACGTAAATGATTGTCCCGCACACCGACAAATGGCACTCCAAGTCGCAAGAGAATCTATTGTTTTATTAAAAAATGAAGACGGCTTTTTACCATTAGATAAAAATATTAAGACAATTGCAGTTATCGGTCCGAATGCCCATTCGAGGAAAGTTTTATTAGGAAATTACAACGGCATACCTTCAAAATCGGTTACTCCTCTTGAAGGTATTAAAGCCAAGGTCTCTTCTTCCACAAAAGTTCTTTATACTAAAGGTTGTAACGTTCGAAGAAGAATTTTTAGAGGTTTTTCTAAGGCTCTCAAAATTGCAAATAAAGCAGATGTAGTAATTATGTGTATGGGAATTAATCAAAGTATCGAAATGGAAGATATGATATATACGCCTCATCCTGACCGTGTGGATATCTTATTACCTCCTCACCAAAGAAAGCTCTTAAAATTAATTTATAATACTGGAAAGCCCATTATTTTAATTTTAATAAGTGGCAGTCCTATTTCTGTTCCATGGGCGCATGAACATATCCCTGCCATTCTTGAAGCATGGTATCCTGGAGAAGAGGGGGGTACTGCTATCGCGGATGTGTTATTTGGTGACTATTCGCCAGCAGGGCGTTTGCCTGTCACGGTTTACAAGTCAATTTCAGATTTACCACCTATTACGAATTTAAGCATGAAAGGACGAACTTATCGCTATATTGAAACAGAACCGCTCTATCCGTTTGGCTATGGGCTCAGTTATACAAGCTTCAAGTATTCTAATTTGAGATTAAATGCACAAAAGATTACCCCTAATGATACTTTAGAAATCCAAGTAGATGTCGAAAATAAAGGGAATCGAATTGGTGATGAAGTTGTTCAAGTTTATTTGAAAGATATGGAGGCCTCAGTACGAGTGCCGCATCACCAGCTTGTTGGCTTTAAACGTATCACAATAAAACCAGGAGAGAAAAAATCTCTTACATTCATATTATCGCCGCGACAGATGGCAATAATCACAGAAGATGGTAAATGTCTAATAGAGCCAGGGCAATTCAAAATTTTTGTGGGAGGACACCAACCTGATAATCGCAGTAAAGATCTTGCCGATAATAATCTTTTGGAAACTTCTTTTGAAGTTGTAGGTAGTGCTCGTGAGATAGATTATTAACTGAATTCCACATTTATTAAGAAAAAATTCATATTCTCAAGAATTACCATTATGTCACAAAATAACAAAATTTTTTCCCGAAATGTAAAATTTTCTGAAAGGCCGAGTGGTACTTCCTTAACATAATTTAGTCTTTTTTTTCACAAAATTTTCATAAAAAAATTTGAAAATTATTGTCATGAAGTTTTAGAAGCAAAATACAGGAGAACACTCAAAATTAAGGTATTAAATATGGTTTTAGATATTTACGTTAATGCATACAATGGATTAAACCTCTATACCTATAGAGTAGGATACAATGATGAGTTTGATAACTCAGTAGCTCAATTTCATTCCGCAGTTATATATGGAATTACCAGGGCGATTAAATCCATTGCTGAAACTAATAAAAATGTCGAAATTATTGATATTGGAGAAATTAAAATTTATTTTTGGTATGGAAAGAAAGTTTGGGGGTTTTTAATTTCAGACGAAGATAACCTTGCATTAAGAGAGAAACTTAAGTTATTAATTGCCGAATTTGAGAAACGTTATGCAAAGACGCTCGAAGATTGGAATTATAATTTAACAATTTTTAAGGGTACAAAAGAAATTATTGAATCCATTTTCAAAGATTATAAAACGCGGATCTATAACCCCTCTAAAGAGCAAAACCCTAAGGATATTCATGTATTAATAATTGAGGACTCTGAAGACGATGCATTACTTATGTTACGTGAACTAAAACGCGCAGGATATAACCCCATTTCTTTACGCGTTGATAATAAGAAAGATTTACAGACTGCAATTTCAAAACAAACTTGGGATGTTATTCTATCAGATTATAGTTTGCCACAGTTAAATGGATTAGATGCCTTGCTATTCATCAAAGAAAGAGGATTAAATACGCCCTTTATTTTCATATCTGGTGTTATAGATGAAACAATGGCGACGAAGTTTTTTCAAATGGGTGCAAAATATTTCGTCCATAAAAATAATCTTCATCAGCTAGCTCCCATAATTAAGCAGGAAATCCTAAAAGCTAAAAGATAACCACATTGATTAGTAATTATTAAATGAAAAGATTGCCGATTAAATTTAATAATTCATCAATCATTAATGATTTTATCAAATGATAGGGTGTAATATTCTAAAAATTATGACCTATTGGAAATAAGGGGATAAACTTGGAAAATAGAATTCCAAAAAATGAATTCCAAGGAAAGTATTTTCAAATTTTCGAAAAATTTCCATTTTCTATTGTTCTAATAGACATGGAAGGAAAAATTACTGATGTTAATTATACTTTTAGAAAACAATTTGGATTTACTAAAGAAGAATTGTTAGGCACTTCAATTACAAATGTATTAGTATCTCCTTCCTTAGAAAAATCATCACTCTTAAAACTATTTCTCGAGAAAATAAATGATAATACTTCTAAACCTCTAAAGTTACAAATTTTTCCAAAAGATAGAGAGAGTTGTTGGGTAAATCTCTATATTTCTTCAATTCAACTACCAGATGGAAAAAGAATCCAGTTAATCCTTCAAGATACCATTTCGGAAAAACAGATTGAAGATAACATAGAACATTTCAAAATTCTATCAGATAATGCGAATTATGGAATGGCATTTTCAGATCTTGATGGGACAATTCTGTATATTAACAAATATTTTGCGAATGTCCATGGATATCAACCCGAGGAAGTAATAGGTAAGAATTTAATGATATTTCATAATGAAGATCAAAAATTACGAGTAATTGAACTTAATAAACGATTAAAAAAAGAAGGTAGTTATAGCGCAGAAGAAGTTTGGCATAAACGTAAAGATGGCTCTGTTTTTCCTATGTTGATGAATGGCATTATAATTAGAGATACTTCGGGTAAGCCTTTGTTTCTCGCAGCTACTGCGATTGATATTACAGATTATAAAAAGATTGAAGAAAAATTAAGATTATTAAATGCTGAATTGGAGGAAAGAGTTGCTAAAAAAACTGAAGAATTAAGAAAATCAGAGAATAAGTGGCGCTCTTTGGTAGAAAATGCGCCAGACTTCATTTTTATAGTGGATCGAAATTATAAAATTCAATTTATTAATCGTACATTCCCTGAATTTTCCATAGAAGATGTAATCGGAAGATCCGTATTTGAATTCGCATTACCAAAATATCGTGAGATAATAAAGAAAACAATTGATCAAACTTTTCTAACAGGTGAAATTGGCAGACTTGAAGTCGAAATCGATTATCCGCGGCATATTTGGTTTGAAAATCATATCGGTCCAATAAAATATGGTGACCAAATCGATTCAATAATCTTAATTGCATCTGATATAACGGAGCGAAAACAAATAGAAAATTCGTTGCGTGATATTGAAGCGCGTTACAGGGCAATTTTTGATCGGTCACTTAATGGAGTTTATATCCATGATTTTAATGGAAAACTGATTGATGCAAATGACACAGCTTTAGAACTAATTGGATACTCTCGAGAGGAAATCACACACTTAAATATCTCTATATTATTGGATGAAGACCAATTACAACAAGCCACTGAAATTATAGAAGCTCTTAAAGAAAAGGGTTCAATAAAACGTCCTAAACGATTTAAAATTCGAACAAAAGATGGTAACTTTATCTGGGCAGAGGTTGAAGCCTCGCTAATTTATCGAGATGGAAAACCATATGCCATTCAAGGAATTATCCGCGATATTACTAAACAGTTATTAACGGATGCTGCTCTTCGAGAAAGAAAAGAATATCTTAAAAGAATTCTCACCTCCTTACCTGAAATCATTATTATGATTTTCAATCGCGAAGGAAAAATAACTTCTGTCTGGGGTAATCCTGAACTCAGTAAACGTTACGGCTTATCAAAAGAAGATCTTGAGGGACGTTCCACAATGGATCTTTTTCCGTCTGAGGAGACACAACAGCGTCAGGATCGAATAATCCGTATCTTTGAAACCGGTAAGTCATTTCAAGAAACGTATCAAGTTCATTTTCCAACAGGAAGCTTTTGGCATGAAGCAACGTTTTCACCGATGAGAGATGCGAAAGGGAACATCGCATCCGTAATTGCCGTAATTCAAGATATTACATCAAAAAAACAAATGGAGGATCAATTAAAAGAATCTGAAAAAAAGTTTCGAATTATTTCCGAACAATCCTTGATGGGTATTGCTATCATTCAAGATGGTGTACTTAAATATGTTAATGAAATGGTATCTAAGATAACTGAGTATTCAATAGATGAGATGTTAAGTTGGAAATTCGAAGAATTTGCAAAACTTATACACCCAAATGATTTATCTTTTGCTATGGAACAGGCTCGGAAAAAGCAACGTGGAGATCCCGATTTCATACCTTCTTATTCCTTTAGGCTTATTACAAAATCTGGAAAAATTAAATGGGTTAATTTATATTCAACCCCAATTGAGTATAAAGGCAAATTAGCCGATTTAGTTAATGTTATTGATATTTCGAACCAAATGGAAGCCGAAAAGAAGTTAAGAATATCTGAGGAAAAGTGGCGGTCTCTTGTGGAAAATGCTCCAAATATAATTATGATTATAGACAAAGAAGGGACCATTCAATTCATTAATCGAACTATTGAAGGTTTGACTATTAAAAATGTTATCGGAAAAAGTATTTATGACTATATTCTGCCGAAATATCACAGTTTGGTAAAAGAAAAAGTTCAAGTAGTTTTTCGAGATGGGAAAACGGTTAGATTTGAAATTGAAGGAGGCGCCAATAATAATTATTCGTGGTATATGAATCAGCTAGCCCCTATAAAGCGAGCTGGGGAGATTTTCACGGCGATTTTAATTGCAACAGATATTACAGAACGTAAACAAGCAGATATCCAATTAAAGAAATATCGAGAGCAACTTGAAGAATTGGTGGAAGAACGAACCCGACAATTAAGTGCAGCTATTAAAGAACTTGAAAGTTTTGCTTATTCTGTTTCACATGATTTACGGGCACCCTTAAGAGCCATTGATGGATTTAGTCAAGCCATTTTAGAGGATTATTTTGATAAATTAGATGAACAAGGTAAAGATTATTTGATTCGTATTCGTAACGCCAGCCAACGTATGGCACAACTCATTGATGATATTTTACAATTATCTCGTTTATCTCGTAGTAAAATGCAGATAGAACAAGTTAATTTAAGTGAGATAGCACGAGAAATTTTCGCAGATCTGCGAAATACAGATCCAAAACGCCAGGTAGATATCATTATTCAACCTGAATTAATAGTTTATGGCGATGCTAGACTTTTAAAAATAGCCTTAGAAAATTTACTTTCTAATGCATGGAAGTTCACTTCAAAGCATCCGACAGCTCGAATAGAGCTTGGAGTAATGCAAATAAACAATGAACCCGTCTATTACGTTCGCGATGATGGAGCGGGTTTTGATATGGCGTATGTTGATAAGCTTTTTGGAGCCTTTCAAAGATTACACTCTGAAAAAGAGTTTGAAGGTACTGGCATTGGCTTAGCTACAGTTCAACGTATTATTCATCGACATGGAGGACGGGTTTGGGCTGAAGGTGCTATTGAAAAGGGTGCTACTTTTTACTTCACTCTGAATCCTAAATTCGCAAAAAGGAGGGATAATTTATAAAAAAGAAATATATTTTACTGGTAGAAGACAACCCTGATGATGAACTACTGACAATACGGGCTTTAAAGAAAAATAATATCTTAAATGAAATTATTGTGGTGCGAGACGGCGCTGAAGCTTTAGATTATCTTTTCGGAACTGGCAACTATACAAATCGTGATTTAAGCATTATGCCTGAATTAATCATATTAGATTTAAAATTGCCTAAAATTAATGGTTTAGAAGTATTGCAACAAATTCGAAAAAATGAACGCACTCGATTACTACCCGTAGTAATTTTAACTTCATCTCGGGAGGAACAGGATGTTATTGAAAGTTACAATCTAGGGGCAAATAGTTATATTCAAAAACCAGTCGAATTTTCGGAATTTTCGGAGGCTGTAAGACAGCTAGGATTGTATTGGTTGCTATTAAATATAACGCCACCCTTAAAACGTGATATAGAAAATGAGTAAATCGATTCGCGTATTAATCATTGAAGATTCAGAGGATGATACTTTATTACTACTCCGCACACTTCAACGCAATGGCTATAATCCAATTTATCAACGGGTTGAAACGAAAGAAGCATTAAAAGATGCACTTGCCAACAATGTTTGGGATATTATTCTATCTGATTATTTAATGCCAAAATTAAGCGGGTTAGATGCTTTAACTATTTTAAAAGAAAGTGGCCTTGATTTGCCCTTTATTTTAGTATCAGGGGCTGTTGGAGAGGAGACGGCAGTTCAACTTATGAAAGCAGGTGCACATGATTATATTAACAAAGATAATCTTACGCGTTTAATACCAGCTATTGAACGTGAAATATTAGAAGCAAAAATACGTCATCAACGTAGAATTGCTGAACAAAATTTAAAAAAATCTGAAGAACGATATCGAAATCTCATCAACAACCTCTCTGATTTAATCATAGAAGCCGACTTAAATGGGAATTCAACTTATCTAAGTCCTCAACTCTATAAAATGTTTGGAGTGCTACCAGAGGAACTAATCGGGAAGAGTATTATTACATGGATTCATCCCGATGATAAACAGAAAGCATTAGACGCTATGAAAAATGCTTTGAATTCCGATGAACCTGAAATTTTTGAGATTCGCATTCGCCATAAAGACGGGCACTATGTCTTTGTATCTATTAATGGACGATTAATAAAAAGTGATGATGGAGCAAAGTATTTAGCCGTAATAAGGGATATTACTGCCCAGAAAAGAGCTGAACGAAATTTAAGAGAATCCGAAGAAAAATACCGCCTTATTACGGAAAATGCAAATGATATAATAATTGTTATTGACCATAATTATAAAGTTGAATATATCAATGAAAAAGCTTATTCAAATCTAATGGGATATTCCAAAGTAAATTTAATCGGACAAAAAATTACAGATTTATTACCGGAAATTACCCTCTCAGAAAATCAAAGTCAAATGCTTAATTTTGTAGAAAAAATTTTTATAAAGGGAGAAGACACAAGGGAAATTCAATTATTACGAAAAGATGGAGCTACTATTTGGGTTGAATTTAAAGGGCATATTTTTATTGATAAAAATGGAAATCAAAAAGGTTTAATAATTTCTAGGGATATAACAGAACGCAAAGCTCTTGAAGAAGCTCGGAAAAATTATATGCAAGATTTGGAGAAGGAAGTAGCTGAAAAAACTCGAAAACTAAAGAAAGAAACAAAAGAACTTCAAATTACACTTGCAAAATTAAAAGCTTCCCAAGAACGTTTAATACAATCTGAAAAATTAGCTTCCATTGGGTTGTTAGCGGCAGGTATTGCGCATGAAATTAATAATCCAATTATGGGGATTATAAATTATGCAGAAATCCTCCGAAAGGAAATGGGTGAAAATCACCTAATCGATTTAAATTCTAAACCATATTCTTTTATAAATAGCATTATCAAAGAAGCTGAACGAATATCCGCCATAGTAGAAGATTTATTAACATTTGCTCGTAAAGATCTCGGGAAATATATCTACGAAGATATTAATACCGTCATAAAATCATCACTTTCACTCCTTTATTCCAAAATAACAAGTTCTCAGATAAAAATTCAACTTAATTTTCATGAAAAACTCCCTAAAATTCCAATGAAACCTCAAAATATCCAACAAGTTATTTTGAATATAATTCAAAATTCGATTGCGGCATTAGATGAAAAGTTTGGAATCTATACCACAGGAAATATAAAGAAAATTTTAATACAAACATTTCTCATTACGAGAAAAAATAAAAAGTTCGTGAAAATTTCAATTACCGATAATGGACAAGGGATTAAGAAGAAAAATCTTCAGAAAATTTTTGATCCTTTCTTTACTACCAAATCTCATACAAAAGAACAAGGCATAGGGTTAGGATTAAGTATTTCTTATAGAATTATAAAAGATCATGGCGGTGAAATTCAAATCAGAAGTAAATGGAAAAAATTTACAACTGTTAATAT
>SUPS01000286.1 GCA_005191415.1 Candidatus Helarchaeota ASGARD archaeon Hel_GB_A | reverse complement strand
ATAGCTTTTTATAGGAAATATTACTTCAAAGATGCAAGGAAAAGGATCAGAAGTGTTACAATATGAAATTAATCTTAAATTGAAAGAACCGTTATTGTATAGCGTTAATTCTGAGTTGTGGGTTTATTTTAACAATGATTTCAGGAATATTATCCAACAAAAATCTTTATTCGGGGAATTTTATAAGTTATGAAGAATCTTCTGGGAACCTTTTAAGAAAAGATATGACGACACAAGATATTTTTGAATTTCTTACTCAGAAATATGATACAATGATTCAGAATGGTGAAGTTGAAGTTGAAAATTTTACGAGTATAACAGTACAAAATATTTTAATAGGAGTAAAATTCATTAATTCCGCTCGGAACGAAAGTATTACAATCACTCAAGAATACACAAAAGAACCTAAGTTTCAAATGGCTTATACCAATTGTGAAAATACCTCTACACATCACAGTTCGTTTACACAAGAAGTTGTCATGGGATATTCTTTAGAATTCATAAAGACATCTTATAAGATAGAATATGAACAGTGGGATGAAGGAAAACAAATTGCCTATGCGTTTTTTGGTTTTTGTTTTCGCATAAAATTTGAAGTAACATTTCCTATCAAGTTAACCGTAATATATCCAGGTGAGCTTGGTCCAGAAAATGACTTTGAAGTGTATATTCATACAATAAATAGGCTAGCAATTTCTGAACTTCCATTATATCTCCACATAAAAGTGAATGCAGGAGTAAAGTTAGGCGGAGAATATGGAGAGTATAGCTTTATCATGGAGTATTCATCGGGTTTTAGTTATTACACACCGCTATCTGCATCTGTACCGACATGGGTCAATATTGATTGCAGTTTTAGGTTTTTATATGGAATGTCTCTATATTGGCCAGAACCCTATAGGAGCATGGCGGAGTATATTTATTACAATTTAGTAAATGCAATCAGTCATTTTTATGGGAAAATTGCGGCATTTAGTATCCGCGCAAAAGTCACCGCGTATGGCGACGATGTGGATATTGATGGGCAACCTTCTAAGGAATTAATTTGGTATGAAGATTGGGATAGTGTTTATTTTACGGTTAATGTAAGACAAGGAAGCAAAATTCGAGTAGATATCACAGATTTTCAAATAGAACTTCGGGATTCTTATTTTGCGCTCGGGCTTGATTTGGATTGGCGACCACTTCTGGAGGCGATCCCATTTTTTGGTGATAAATGGAGCTTTTTAATGTGGAATTTCACAATTGCCACTTCGGAAGCATTAACCTATCAAAGTAATCCAGATACAATTTCTATCATTCTTGGAAATCGTCCAACACCCTTATTGGGAGTTAATTTACATTCAATTTCACCCTCTCAATCCGTTTTACCCTCAGAATATGTTATCTACAATTTCACGATTGAAAATTTAGGAAATGCTTATGATACCTACGATCTCTCTATTTCAGGGATAGATCCCTCTTGGATAATTATGCCAAGTAAAGTTTCCCTAAATGAGGGAGAGAGTAAAATCATTTCCTTGATTATTACTCCGCCTCGCCAATATTCTACAACTGCAGGATGGTACGATTTTACAATTCAAGCGACCAGTCAAGAAGATCCTAATATTTTCGCAACACTTGAATCTTCAGTTCAGATTCTCCCCTTTTATGATCTAGAAGTTTTACGTATATCTCAAATCGAAACAAATGGAATTCTTACAATGGCACCAGGAGAAAGTGCTAATATTTCCTTTAATATTACGAATTTAGGCAATACGCCTGAAGAATTTACCCTCGAGTTGGATTCGCTTTTAGATGGGAGTTGGTTCTCTTGGCCTTCATCAGTGCAACTTGACCCAGGTCAATACATAATCATTCCAGTGGCAATCCAAATACCCTCCGATTTCTCAGGAGATACCGATTATTATGGACTGACTTTAACTATCCATAGTGTCACCCATCCTGATATTTACGCGTATGACCGTGGTATGCTTAATATAACAATTCCTACCCGAAAAATACAGATTTCAATACAACCGGCCTATGCGGAGGTAGAACCAGGTTCAAGCATTTTCTATAATATTTCAGTCGAGAATCAAGGATCACTACCAGAACATCTTGCAGTAAAGGTTTCAGGCTTAGAGGCAAGTTGGTGGTGGTTGACGGAAGATAATTTTGTTCTTTTACCGAATCAGGCAAAAAATATCTCGCTTTTCATAGAACCACCCCGCCATTATTCAGTTGAACCTAGAAATTATACCTTGAATGTAACAGTATATTCCATAGAGAGCCCAACTCTTCTAACATCTGTATTCCCGATTTTACGCGTGCTGATATTTCGTGAAGTAGAATTAATACTAATTCCAGAGCATCAATTTAGTTTTCCTAATAATTCAGTTCAATTCCAGTTTTCACTACAGAATTTAGGTAATTCACGCGAAATATACCACCTGATCCTTCATTTATTCGATTTTGATGGACTGTATCGGGGAATTCCAGCATACATTCCAGAAGAATGGGTTGTTTTAGAACCTGATTACATTACTCTTGGACCCGCAGAAAGGATCATAGGCAATATCACGATAGAGATCCCCCAATCCTGGATAGGAATGGAGAATGTGACCTATTTATTCATTCTAAATGTGAGTACCTCCCTTGATCCTCCATGGTTTCATGAAATAAATGGAACTTTAACCATAATATCTACGCCTCTCAGTATGATGGGGTATATTCAATACGAAATTTCTACTCTTATAAACGTTCTCAATCAGATAGATAATGTCTGTCTTATGGACAAGCTAATTCCCAAGCTAGAACGAGCTTATCAACTTCTTGAATGTGCAAAATCTGCTTACTTAGAGGATAATATCCCAAAAACGGTAGTTCTAGAATTTATAACTCAAATTCATGTAGAATGTACTGAAATTGGTATAATCCTAGCAGATCTATTCAATTGTATTAATGATACCGTTGCACAATATCTGTTAGAATATGTCAATCAGATTCAGGATGATTTATTCCTGCTTATGGGCACGACAATCGGAGGATGGAAGGCTGGCGAATTGGCAGATATTATGATCGTATTAAACCATTTAATTTGGAATAACACGGTTAACTTAGAATTAGTACCAGCCATAACTGTGAATCTACCACTTAAATATGCGTTAAATTCGCTACAAGTGGCAATGATTTTTCTATCATGTAATATGACTGATCCTTTTGATCAAACATTACATGTTGCAAGTTCTCAAATTGGTCTGGCGATTACTACCATAAATTGTTTGGTACATCTTCATTGGATTGAAGAAGATTATGGGATAAAATTGGAAAATCAACTAACC
Source organism: Candidatus Helarchaeota ASGARD archaeon Hel_GB_A (assembly GCA_005191415.1). Taxonomy (GTDB): domain Archaea; phylum Asgardarchaeota; class Lokiarchaeia; order Helarchaeales; family HEL-GB-A; genus HEL-GB-A. The sequence continues at coordinate 1,148 of SUPS01000286.1, read as the reverse complement.
GAATTGAATTGTAGAATAATAACGCTACTTTAATTGCTCTCCTTTTTTTGTTGTAATCTCCGAATAACTTCTTTTATTTCACCAAGTTTTTCATGGTTTAATGAATACTTTGTTACACGACCTGAATGATGAGAAAAAATGAGTTGTGTAGCAAGTAGAGGACGAAGATAATACTGAATCGTACTATGGTGTAAATTTAGTGCCTTCTTCAATTCCGTTTGACTCATTTCGACCCGTTGCTCCAATAATTTGATGATTTTTTGCACAGATTCTTTATTTAAAAGAAAGAGTACTTCCTCATAAGAGGACTCTAATTCTATGGGAAATAATGCGACAAAATGTTGAATTTTTCGGCTACGAATGAAGCCAAATTGTTCCAACATAGTTATATGCCATCGAGTCTCATGATTTCCTAAGTTAAATTGAATCTTAACTTCCTTTAGAATACTACCTGGATGATGATAAATGAACTGATAAATAGCGTTCCGCGTTGTGTTCTTCAAAATATCAGCACGCGTTAAGCAAGAACTTGGAACTATTACATTATTTTCAATTAGACGATAAATGGAAGAACGAACAGTTGGCTCCGTATAAGGTAGATGATTAACAGCATATTGAACGAATTGCTCTATTTTATAAAGAAATCTTTTCCTGATTAATTTTTTCAACGTATTGAATACCTCTTGGTCAATCTGCTCGTTCTTCACGAAGTATTCCTCAATTTATTTATTCATAGTATTTCCCTTCTATAGAGTTGAGAACTTTTTCTTGATCCAAAGGAGACATCTGAATCAATTCATGGATAAGTTGAATCTTTTCGGGTAATTTCATTTGGAGTTTTAAAACGCGATCAATTAACTTAGGTGGGAGAAGCGTAAAATCTTGTAATAAAAACTCCCTTACTAATTCATCTTCTATTTGATTTATCGGAATGAGAGGGGGTACTATTAATTCATCTAATTTCTTCATAATTATAGGTGGTTTTTCTTGATCAAATGATTCAAGTATTTTTTGTTTTTCATAGGTCAGTAATTTTTTACGCTTAAATAGGAAAAGAAAGAGAGAGATTAGGAAAGCAAGACTAATAATTCCAATACTAAGAAATAAAACGATTAAAAAAGAATTATCTTTTATTATTTGTATATATA
>SUPS01000045.1:12685-20465 GCA_005191415.1 Candidatus Helarchaeota ASGARD archaeon Hel_GB_A | reverse complement strand
GTAAGATTTGATCCCATCTCGATCTCAGTCCCATCGCTCTTGAACCACCACGCTTTTACCTCTTGGGACTGAAGTGGGGTTCCATTATCATAGAGAAGATAGCCACTTACATAGACTGGATCGCCTGCAATCATAGGTGTCGGGGTAACTACGCGTCCTATGTCATTGGGATTTGAAGTTTTCGTTAAAACTGTCGCAGCGACAACCAAAAATTCGTGAGAATTGTTCATTGCACTTGTAGCAGCACTAGATGGAATATTTATTTGCACAAATCCACCTTCAAAATACCAGTTACCAGGGAATACCGCACAAAGATTGTAATTTCCAACTGCCTGCGAGTTAGGTATCTGAACATAAGCATCAAAATTTCCATTCGCATCTGTTATTATTGTATCATCGACTAACTCCCACGTCTCATAGACGCGTATCTCTATTGGCTGGTTTGCGGTACTGGCGACACCTTGTGTATCCCACAATGTTCCCCACACATGGATCGATGTTTGGTCTCTTATTACATATGAAAAAGTACCCACATCAGTATTTAGGACAATATTCGTCCAGTTCGAGCATCTCACATGGTATGTATGAGTTGGGTCTGTTGTCGCGTTACCCCATACGGCAGAAAAATTCGCATAAATAAGTACATCATTTCCATTAGTGGGATCATTATAATCTGTGGGAATCCAATGAAACCCTTGATAAAACCCGTTTGGTGCTGTAGTGGTTGAGATTATGTTATATGTTCCTGTAGAATTTACCCACCATACATTAACAGTTCTACCACCGAGCCCTGTTCCGTTATCAAAGGTCAAGAACCCCGTGAAGGTGATATTATGCCCTCTTGGGAGATAATCTCCTTGACCACTTGTCGTGAGGGTAATATTAATGCCTGCAATCACTGTAATAGTTTCATTCTGGCTTTGACTCGCGCTGCCTGGAACTGGTATCGCATAATCTGGATATGGTTCTGGATAATCCACCACAAATGTTCCCGTAAAATTCATCGTGAAGTTATAGACACCAACCGATTCATCACTCGGAAAGCTGTACTCTGAAGTCACAGAACCATTTGCATCAGTTACTTGCTGCCCTAGATTATCAGGAAGCTCTCTACTAATATCAACGACCCATCCTTTTAATTCAACTCCTGTAATGGGTCTATGTGTAGCAGGATCTGAAATATTTGCTACTACCGTAAATGCATCTCCAGGCCCTCTTTCTATCAGATGTGGACTAAGCGATTCGATCCGCACTATAGTAGTACCATTACATGTCACGATTGTTTCATTCTGGACGGCGTGGAAGGATGCATTAAAACGGTGTGGTCCTGTTTGGGAATTGGCATCAAAAGCATGGCTGATCGACCCAGATGCTTGCCCAACAAGTAAATTATCTGTTACATCCATATAGGTATATGTAATTGGTTCATTCAACCATGTTTTGGTAATCGTTTTTCCATCTCTAATTAGACTTCCAATTAAATTAAATGAACTTCCGCGGGTTTGGGGGACATTATATGCTACTGAAGAATTAAATAACATCGTATAATGGGACGTTTCTACCCGCGTATCATTTCGTCGGGCATCGATTTCGATCATCTCGTTTGGATTCGAAGCATTCGGTTGCCACATTGTCGGTGGTATTGGATTAGGATCAAATTGTACCCAACTTCCTCCAGTATTAGTGGCATTCGGAATCCAAACTTCCGCCCAGAAATGACTGTGGGATAATCGCATCACAGGTATCCCAAATTGCGTTGAGGCATAGGTATCATTTTGATATCCTATACCACCCCAAACTAACCGACTTGAAATATTAAGATAGCGTAAATATAACACAAAATTTGATGCAAAATCATGAGACGCCCCGTATCCATTCCGAATCAGATATCCAGGGTCAAAATCCTGACCTGGTACCTGCTCTCGATAGGGTGTCCACCACCAGCGCGTCTTGAAATATTCCATCACAGCCTTTGCGGTTTCGTAAGTATTATTCGTTGCAATGGCAGGATTGCTTGCTATTGCTTGCATATCCGCCAATACATCTGAATAATTCGATAAATCGGGCAATTGTAAATAATCATGCGTATCAGGTGGATCCGCTCTAAAAGTAAGCGGAGACGCCGAATATACATTTGATTCAATAGCTGGTATCGATACCGATTCATCCACTGTAACATTAAACGCAATGTAGTACGTGCCTGGTGTTCTAATGCTGGCGTTCCAGAAAACTCCTCCATAAGGATCTTCGAGTAGATTCCATGTAATATTCTCTGCAGGTAACCCTGATTCATTCAATACAACTAAATCCGTAAATATCATTGGTTTATCCCATAAGGTCGTTAGCGGTAAATTTCCGTAGCCCTCTTCGGCATATTCTACTCTATAAATTACTGTGTAATTCACCCCTGGTTTAATCTCAGGTTGATACTCACTTGTATTACCATCACTCACTACCCATGTATGCCCTGTAAAGAAATCATAAGATCTTAACCGCCAATAATGCCATGGTAAATTCGAACTGACCCATACGGTTGTATTTCCAGTTCCAAAAGGTCCTAAACCATTTCCCATACTGCCGCCCATTCCAGGTAATCCACCGACACCACCATCCGGACCTACCCCGCCGCCACCTGGAATACTGCCACCTGCCAGTAAATATCCTAAGGCTCCTGCCATTACCCACCAAGGAATATCGCCAGGTGGTAATTCCCCTGTCCAATTATCAGGAAGATTATTTAAATAATCATTTAACCAGTCTGGAAGCTCAGTTTCATTCCAGGGAATGTCTGGAGGTTGCCAATCACCTGGAATTTCCCATTGATCCCAATTCTCTGGAAGTTGCTCGGGTGGAGGGATGAGATCGAGCGGCATATTCCCAAACCAATCACCCATATTTCCATTAAAGAAAAATGATAAGGGTAAAGCCGCTAAAAGTGATAATCCTGCAATTAACAACCCAATAATCAAAATTGATTTCCAAACTACACCTCTCTGCACGGTAACCGTGCTTGGCTTGGGACCCGGGACCGACAACTTCCACACAAACCAAACTTAAATTAAAGATTTATATTAGTAGACAAATTGTCTACTAATTGAATAGTGATCAATCCATTATAAGAGTTTGTATTTTAATCATAAATTTAAAAATTCTACAAAGGGATAATTTTGTCCTATATCGAGGAACTAAAAGAAATTCTTGGACGCTTACCACTCTCAGAAAGTGAAAAAGAGATATATTTAACTCTGCTGAGGCATGGTCCTTTAAGTGGGAGTGAAATTAGCGATATAACTGGCATTGAAAGATATACTATATATACATTACTTGGTCGTTTAAATGATAAGGGTTTTGTAGATGTTCCCCCTAAACGTCGGGCATCTAAATATAAAGCAGTACCCCCTAAAGATGTTATGGTAAAATTAAAAGAAGAATTAGAAAATCAACATAAAAAAAAGTTAGAGGAACTAAATGAAATTTCTACGCTTATCTCGAAATTAAATGTTGAAGAAGAAAAACTTGTGGGAACTAAACCTAGCGACCTAGTATGGCTTATTAATTCAGAATCACGTATCAAAAAAGGGATCATAGAATTGTTAAAAAAATCGAATAAATCCATTATTGCATGCTTACCCACACTCGAAACAACGTCTTACAGACAAATTCGACAGGAAATTCTTTCAACTCTTCAGAATATTATGAAAAAAAAGAAAACCAAAATGAATTTAATTTTGAACTGGGAGTTAGAAGAAGGTACCGCTGATGAAGAAATTGCAAATACTCTAACCAAATATGGCGGGAACATTTACCAGTGGGCTATCGGCGAATTACCATTTGCTGCTTTTTTAATTGATAATTCAGAAGGTCTAATAGTTCTACAAAGTGCATTACTACCCGTTCCTAAATACGGGCTTGCCCTCTGGCTCCGCCACCCCGTCTATGTGAAACCCTTTGAACAACTTATTCAACGATTCAATGAGGCGGGAGCTTTCAAGAAATGGACCTAACAAGATATCAGAATTTCATAAAAGAGACATTTAAAGTTGAATATACTTAAAAAAGAGATAAATTTCGTTCCATTTCTTATTCTTTAAACCATTTAACTATAACAGACGCATCTAGTACTATTATCGTCGAGTTTCTCTCCATTTTCGTATTTCCTCTGCTCCATTCCAATTTCCACTGCTCTTTTTTCGTAATTTATCAATTTCAGCTGATGCTTTAATAGCAAGTGCAAGATCAATCTCATGTGTTCTAATTTCTTTTTTCGTAAGGCTCATGGTAAAGAAGTATTATTTGTAATATTTAGGTATTACTTTTATTTAAAAAACCTATTTTTAGAAATTTTTTATCACATAGGCATATTTTACTACAGAATATTCATTCCCAAAATTATCTGTTAAGGTCAATTTTATTTCATGTTGTCCAACTCGATGAAATGGTTGGGGACAAATTGGAGCGTGAATTTCTTTCTTCTTATTAATAGTCCATTTCACGTCAACAATGATTCTATTGGCACAGATATAAGATGTCAAATATAGAAGGGCGGTAGTTCCTTTCAGCATCGGATTAGGTGTAATATTAAAGTTAAAATACACATTATCTGTTCTAATATGGTTTTTTTTCTCTGGAATTGGTATTTTTGTTCGATCGACTTCTCTAATAACGTTGGTAGGCGTTTGATGAATCCTATTTAATATCTCAATATGTGCTTTGGCAGTTCGCTCTAATTGATCTGGTAGAACTTTCTCCGCGGTATCTTTGATAGTATGATAAAAAATACCTTTACCAATAACCATCATACTAGGCACGTTAGCAGCAACTAATGGACCGAGATCAGAGAATGGACCTGCTACAGCTGAAACATGCATCGCTGGAAACAAATTATACTTGAATACGGCGTCCGAAATGAATTCAAAAAGGATTGGATTGTCAGTGGTGAATAAACCCCGCGCCTCATCCAGGCGTGTTTCAACTACTCCTCGGGTTGGGCTTTCAAGGAGAAAACCTTTAGACCCAAATCCATCTATCATACAAAAGGTAGTTATCTTATTAAACCACTCATGATGTTTTCTTGCAAATTCTATTACACCAATAGAGCCTACTTCATGTCCTGCAAATCCCGCAAAAATCATGGTTTTTTCTCTGGATTGTTCAGGAATTTGACTGTAATAATCTGCTAATTCAAGGAATCCCGCATTACCTCCTGCATTATCTATTGCACCATCAAACCAACTATCAATATGAGTTCCTATAAGGATTATTTCGTCTGATTTTCTACCTGGTAAGATGCCCATTAAATTATCTGTCATGGCAGGTTTAATGGTGGTTTCTAAAAGAAGATTAGCAGTGATCCGATCTTCTGATTTGATTAACGCTTTAAGATACTGCCCTGTTTCAAATCCAATATACAACGCAGGAATGCTACCGCTTTCTAAATTTGAATCTTTTAATGTCTGATGCCGCGTCACGTATTCCGCAAAAATCGTATTCGGAGGCGTATCATGTATCCCAATAAATCCAACAGCTCCTTTTTTCCTTGCTCTTTCATAGGCACGAAAAAAGTCCATTGTGGGATAAAAAGCCATCATACGAAACGATTCGACTACGACGATTTTTCCGGAAACATCTATCTTTTTAAAATCTTTCTCAGTTCCTAATCCCACAAAGACTAATTCGCCGCTCGTTCCTCCCGGATCGGATGCTTTAGAATGCCATGCAGGAAAACAATCAATTGTAGTTTCTTTATTTGGTAAGGAATCACAATATATTGTCAATTTCCATTGTGTAGGATTATAAAACAACATTTCAAAAGGTTCTAAATGAGCATCTTCAAGCCCAAATTCATTAAATTTCTCCAAAATATATTGTGCTGTCTTATGGGCTTCAGGTGTACCTGGTCGACGCCAACCTATCTTAATAAAATCCATCATATACTCATATAACCGCGTTCCCGAAATTTGTTCAATTGATTTCATACGTGTTCCATTCTTTATCTTTTTTCAAAATCTATACATAAAAATCTGGCTTACTGCAATATTTATATTCTCCTTTTTATGGTTTAAATGGACAATTCTTCTATTTTAAAATCTGAGACAAAGCATTTTTCTCATACCATTTAATTCATAGTTAATGGAAATTCGATTGTATAGGCAATTTCCTAAACATGAGTGATATGCACAATGGTTGATGCGAAAACGTATATTATCGATGGAGTCGCGTTTGGTGGAAAACAAGGTGAGAATCCCACGGTACTGATTGGGAGTATTTTTTACTCAGGGCATCATATCGTAACAGATCCAAATAAAGGTGAGTTTAATAAAGAGAAAGCAAAGCAATACATCAAAAATTTCAGGGATTACTCCAAAAAATATCGCATCCCTTGCGCCCTTGATGTCGTTGCTGAAACTCCAACTGCAATGGTAAAATTTCTTGATTTTGCGATAGACGAATTTACTGGACCAATTGTATTAGATGGGATTTATGATGCACGGCTCCGAGGAATTCAGCACGTGAAAGATCGAGGGGTTGGAGATCGCATTATTTATGATTCCATCTGGAAAAATACCAAGACCGAACTTGCCGCTTTAAAAGATGCTGGGATAAAAAGTGCTATCCTTTTCAGTTATGATATCGCTGATAGTTCCTCAAGCAAACGATTCAGTGTAATGACTGAAGGCACCAAAAAATACCCTTCCTTATTAAAACAAGCAGAGCAAGCCGGTATCACCCAAATGCTGGTCGATAATGTAATCACCCATTTCGATAGCGTTGGTGATGTCATTGAGACAAATATTATGTTCAAAAATATGTTTAAACTCCCCGTGGGGTGCGGACCTGCAAATATTTCTTATTATCTTGCAAAATTTGATAAAGAGATGACTACGCAAGAGATTCGTGACTCAAGTTTGATTGCAATACTCTGTCTTTTTTCTGATTTTTTGCTCTTTGGACCTATCGAACGCGCTAAAACTGCCTTTATGAGCGCCTATATCGGCATTGGGGTGAAAAATAGCCTAAAATTCGATCTCTTTGAAATTTATCAAGGCGAATAACTATACTACTATCCTGCCGTTTTCTCTCCATATTAGTGCCTCTATATGAACCTCGAAATAATTATCTAACTACGCGTCCTGCACCGAAATAATGAACCTTTAAAGAGGTATTTTCCTTAACAAGGTCCACATTTGAGGTGAAAATTTTGAATGGATGTTGAATAATTTTCGAGAAAACATCAGAAATGGATTTAATGGCTTCAATGAACAGAATCTGTGCGACATGATCCTCTGAATCCTGCATCCAATGCGAAATTAAAGCGTCTTTGATTACTTCCAATTCCCACTTGTCATATTCATAGATAATCTCTAAAAGCGCCTCTTCATTCGAAGGACTACAAGGACAACGTGCACTCAAACGGTCATAATTGAATGGAAAAACATCTGATAACCAGAGCAAAAAGATTGTAGGTCCTAAATCTTCAAAAAAGCGGGAAATAAAATCTACTTTGTTTAGTTCTCTCCAACTTTTCCAAATTTCTTCCATATTCTTAAAATATTTCTGAACTTCCTCCATATTATGCACAATTTCTGCTTGAAATGCCTTTTGTATTAGCCCCAACTTTATCTTAAGCTTACTCATCTTCATTACTCGCCAGATAAACTCCCTAAATCGTGGATTCTTTGAACGCACTTGCACTCTTCGTTTCTCCTTACTATGCCGTTAAAATTTCCTCGATATATTTAGCACATAATCATTTAAAACCTATATGTCTTTTCAATATGAT